>JAFVZN010000016.1 GCA_017508135.1 Lentisphaeria bacterium
ACGCAAGGGGGTGCGGGGGACGTGAGGGCCCCCGCGGGCGGAACCCGTGACAAAAGAGTGAAAAATATGCCGCCATAAAAGGCGACAGATTTTTCGCTATTTTGGCACATTCAGAATTGCCAAAGAAGCCCGGCATACCAGCTCCATACTCCGGTGCAGGGCTTGCGCGCCCTGCCGGGGGGCGTGGGGGCGAGGGGCCCCCACATCAAGCCTGCGACATGTGATCCGAACCGAACCCCCGCTCCAAGTGGAACTCCGCAGTGCGGCAGCTCAAACGCAAAGGGGTGCGGGGGGGCTGTAAGATGCCGCTGAAGGTATGATTTTCGATAGGACTGCTTACAAAATCATACCGGCGATCCAACCGGCAATCAGCAGAGGGATGTTGAAGTGGATAAAGGTTGGTATCGTTGAATCATAAATATGATCGTGCTGACCGTCAGCATTCAAACCTGCCGTCGGACCGAGGACCGATTCAGACACCGGAGAACCGGCATCGCCCAGCGCTCCGGCAACACCGACGATAGAAAGCGTTGCCAGCGGCGAAAATCCCATCTTGATACACAGCGGCACATAGATCGCCGCAATAAGCGGAACCGTGGAAAACGATGAACCGATCCCCATTGTGATGACCAGACCGATAAACAGCATGATAAAAACCGCAAGTCCGCGCCGGTCACCGATGCCGTCAGCGGTAAGGTTCACCAATGTTTCAACACCGCCGGTAGCTTTCATCACTTCCGCAAAGCCGCTGGCGGCGATCATCACGATACCGATGCCGCCCATAAGATAAACGCCCTGAGTAAAGACATCCTGTGTTCCGCGAAGCGTGATGACCCGGGCAATAACAAAAACCAGTATTCCGGCAAGCGAAGCCACTATCAGCGAATTACAGAATATCTGTCCGGCAAGTCCGACGGCGATAGCGACAAATCCGGCGCCGACCTTCCACGGTTTGATCTCCACCGCATCGGCGGCCTGAGCCAGAGAAAGCCCCTCCCCCGAAGCGTTGTAATCCCGAGGTTTACGGTAGGAAATAAATACCGCGATCAACAATCCGGCAACCATGCCCAATGCCGGGATAAACATGGCTTTCGGAGCCATGTCAGCAGTGACGGCAAGTCCGAATTTGTTGATGTTTCCGAGAAGTATTTCATGGAGATATATACGCCCGAATCCGAAAGGCATCACCATGTACGGAGTGATAAGTCCGAAGGTCAGGATACATGCCACCATGCGGCGGTCCAGCCGGAGTTTCTTAAACACACCAAGCAACGGCGGAATGAGTACCGGAATAAAGGCGATATGCACCGGGATAAGGTTCTGCGATGAGATCGCCGCCAGCGTAAGAATCAATATCAGAACATATTTGAACACCCGCAACTTTTCCGGTGTCAGTTCTTTGTCCAGACGTTTAAACAGTTCCCGCGCCAGAAGTTCCGTCACCCCGGAACGGGAGATCGCGATGGAAAACGCCCCCAGCATCGCATAATTGAACGCCAGCTGCGCTCCATGTGCCAGCCCCTTGCTGAATGCCTCCAGAGCCAGATGCGTTCCGCCGGAGATGCCGGAAAAGAATCCGCTTATCGAATCAACTCCAGCCAAACCGGCAACGATCCCTCCCGCCAGCGACGAGATTATCAGAGCAAAGACAACGTTCAACCGCAACGCGGACAAAATCAACAGCAGTACCACCGCCAGCACGACGGGGTTCAGCACAAAATCCCAAAACATAAGCTCTCCCGTTATTTGTTTCTCAGATACAATCGCATAATATAGCACATTTTTTAATATTAAGCAATAATACTGATTTGAAATTTGCCAAAAGAGTGCTATATTAGAAGAGAACAAACGATTGCGCAAAAAAAAGGAAGCTATTTTTGGTTACATTGGCAGATATTGCCGCCGTAAGCGGCTGTTCCATTTCCGTAGTATCGCGGGTGTTGAATTCCAAACCCGGAAGTACTGCGCGGATCGCTGCTGCCACCCGGAAAAAAGTGCAGGAAACAGCCGCAGCTCTCGGGTATCGCCCCAATCGCAATGCCGAATTTTTACAGCGGGGCAAAACGCCGGAAATCGGTGTTTTTCTGCCGGATTACGGCAACTCGCTGATCTTGGACATTGTGCGCGGCTGTTCGGAAAAAGCACGGGAAAACGGATTCCCGCTCTCATTCTTTTTCAACATGGCCCCGGACAGTTATGAAAGTTTTCTCAATACAACCATCGGACAGCGCAGTTGCGGACTGATCACCTGCGCACCGGAACTGGAGCTGGCGGGAAAGTCATGTGAGTTGATACGCGACTACTGCAACAACGGCGGATGCCTCGTCCTTATTGACAGCAACTCACAACAACGGGAATTCTTCCCCAATTCCGCCCGGGTAATGATTGATGATGAAACCGGCGGCAGAATAGTCGCAAAAAAGCTGCTTGCCTCAAATTGCGAAACATTCTTTGTTCAGGCACCGAAGCGTCCGAGAACATTCGGTTTTATGGAATTTTTAAAGAAGGCAGGCAAAAACGCCACCCTCTTTGCCAGAGACGATGCCGCGACCGACGAACTTCTTGCGCAGATCCTCAACACGCCGGAAAAAGTCGGCGTTTTCTGCGGCAGCGACAAGATTGCCATGCGCCTTTACAGTAAACTGCTTGCCGCAGGAATAACTCCCGGCGACCGGATCAAATTGATCGGTTACGACGATATTTACAGCGTGGATGCGCTCCACCCTGCCCTGACAACGGTCAAGCAACCGTTTTATGAGTGCGGCAAAGCGGCGGTCGAACAGCTGTTGAACCTGATTTACCATCGTCCGGCAGAGGATGTCATATATCAACCGCATCTGGTCGAAAGAGGGACAGCATAAAAAAAATTTTTTAAAAATAAACAAACGTTTGTGCAAAATAAAAAACAACGAGAGGAATGAGCAATGGAAACGGTAAAAAACAGCATCAAAAAGAATCTGGAATGGTTTATCAACTCCGGAGTAATGGTCCCTGAAAACGGCTTATGGGGAGTTGCAGAGCGACTCGCTGTAAAAAGCGGAAACCGCGCTCTGGAACTGATTCTGGAATCGTTTCCGGCATGGATGGATCAGGGCGACAGCTATGTGATCGAACAGCGCAGAGCCGACTGCAATTTCCAAACCGCATGGCTCTTTCTCAAAGCAGAAAAACTTTTCCCGGGACACGGTTACGGCGAAATCGGAAAAAACATTCTGGACTTCCTCTATTTCCGCAGCGGTCTGCTGGAACGCAACCCCAACGCCCCCATTCCGGCAAACTGGAACTGGTCGCATATCAAACAGGAGCCGACGGTGTATTTTGACGATGAAGCATGGTGCATTCTGATCCAGCTTGCAATCGCAGATGAATTTCCGGCACTCAACGGAAAATATCAGATGCGCAAATGGGCGTATCTCCTTGCCGAAAGCCTTTATGCCGGGGTCATGGACAAAGAAAACAAGGCGAAATGGCGCGGTACGCTGCAGCATCCGCACTGGGGCGCACTGGCAGCAATGGCTCTGGCGCAGGCGGCAACGGACGAAACAAAAGAAAAATATCAGGCATTCTGCCTGGATTACTTTGCCCATTTGGAAATTCCCAACGTCAGCGAATACGCCTATGCCCTGATCGGCGCAGTGAACTGCACATTGAAGTTGGATAAAGAAAAATTCTTCCCGTACGCAAAAGAGTATGCGGACATACTCATATCCAGATTTGATGAAGAAAACGGCTTCCCGCCCTCCGAACATGCCCGCGAAACTCCGACCGGCAAACATCTTGTTGACTTGATCTACACGGTAAACTGGTCACTTCTCGGGTTGCGGGAGTTCAGCTTGATCGCGGGAGAAGAATATACCGTTTATGCAAAAAAACTGATTGAGCTGGTGTGCCGGATCCAGGACGATGCCGACAACAAGCACTTCAACGGATGCTGGCGCGGCATGTATGACATCAACACCGGCAACTGGGGCGGCGGTGACCTTTTTGAAGGCGGCGGCAACAGCATCTACACCGGTTGGACCAACGCGCCGATATCATTGGCTCTGCTTCATGAATGTTCCAACGCATCAATGTTTTAACTTGAGGGTGACAACATGATGAAGACATATATATCCCGCTATGAAAATGCTTTGACACAAGATATTATTCCTTTCTGGCAGAAACACTGCATCGACCGCGAATACGGCGGCTACTTCACCAGTTTGGACCGGGACGGAACGGTTTACGATACGACGAAATATATGTGGATGCAGTGGCGGATAGTTTATATGTTTGCCGAATTTTATCTCTCTCCCTACCGGAAAGATGAGTTTCTGGATATCGCCGGTTCCGGCTTCGATTTTCTCTATCAGCACGGGCGCGATGAAAACGGCAGTTATTACTTTGCGCTGAACCGCCGGGGAGAGCCGCATTCCGCTCCCTACAACGTCTTTTCGGAATGCTTTGCCGCCATGGGCAGTGCCATGATGTACAAAGCGACCAAAGACCCGCGTTACGCCGCCGCCGCGCGCGAAGCGATGGCAAACTACACCGCGCGCATCAACAGCGGCAATCCGGCAGGTATCTGGAACAAAGCCATGCCCGGCAGGCAGCAATATCTCTCCCTCGGTCACTATATGATGCTCGCCAATCTCGGTTTGATAATGGACGACTGTCTTGGCGGAAACAGTTATTCAACAGAACTTGACACCGCACTGGAGATGGTGCTTGACCGTTTTTACAACCGCGAACTCAACGTGGTCTTTGAAAACATCCTGCCGGACGGAAATTTTGATCTGGAAAGCTGTCAGGGCAGAATGCTCAACCCCGGTCACGTCCTTGAAGCGATGTGGTTCCTGCTCAATGCGCTGGAACACCGTCCCGATTCGCCGGAAAAACAGGAGAAGATTTCGATGATATGCCGCATTATCAACGACACATTGGAACTGGGATGGGACCGGGAGTTCGGCGGTATTTATTACTTTATGGATGCGCTGGGCAAGCCGCATCTGGAACTTCAGCATGATATGAAGTTGTGGTGGCCGCATAACGAAGCGTTGATCGCCCTGCTCTATGCCTGCCGCCTCAGCGGCGAGGATAAATTTCTGGAAAAATTCCGTCAGGTCGACCAGTGGACATGGTCACACTTCCCCGATCCGGAGTACGGAGAATGGTTCGCCTATCTGAACCGGCGCGGCGAAGTGACCCACAAATTGAAAGGCGGCAAATGGAAAACCTTTTTCCACCTGCCGCGCTGCCTCAAAGTCTCTGTTGAACAGATGAAGCTCATCGGGGGCTGAAACGCACTCAACGCGCAGATTTGTTCACCTGTTCGTTCTGGTAATTGGGCGTGACCGTCAGCACGGAAACATCGCTCACCAGCGGAAGTGATTCCAACGTCAATGCCGCCCGGATGAAGAACCGCCGTTCATCACCGGGGCGGACGATCAATTTTTCCACCACGCCCAGCTCTTTGCTGACCAACACCTGATTGCCCGGCATCAATGTTATCGGATAGTGGAAGATCGGCATCTTGTAATCAAAGTCCAGACGGATCCATTTCTGCTCATCCGGTTCGACCATGCCGGAGAGCCACGGCTGGATGAAGATCATCAGGTTGTCGGATTCATGGCTGAACCACTCCGGTATACGCACCATGCGATTGCTGTTGTTTTTAAGCGCAAACGTCAAGTTTGCCGGACGTCCGGCACGCACGACATTCCTGCCGAAACAGCGCAGTTCCAGACCGTCAGCTTTGATCTTTTTGTACTTCACTTTACCGTGCGGAACTCCCATAGCCATCTTCTGGCGCGGAGCTTCCTGAGTAACACATCCTGCCAGCAAAATTCCTGCCGCCAGCAGCGCACAAAAACAGAAATTGATCCTTTTCATAAATTTTATTCTCCTGTAATACTCAACTTGCTGATTTCCATAAGTAAATTCAAACGTTCCTGCTCATCGGCAGTCTCCCGCAATTTGCATATCAACTCCTCGCGGCGGGAACAGTTCCGGACCCGGCGCAGCTCGGCAACGGCATCATCGACCGCCCGGTCGACTGAAGAAAACTCCGAAGTTTTGACCATAAGTTTGCTGATTTCCGGAGAAGGATGTTCGATAAGCAGATCGTGCAAACAGGAATCGACCATCTCCATTTCGTTGTTCAACGCGCAATTTATGACCACATTCAACGCTTTAACGACCGGGTCACGCTCTTCAAGTTCAATATCTTCAAGAGCCTCCGCTATCTTTCGGGCATTGTCGATGGATGCCATCGCGATCTCCAGCAGAACGATGATCGCCACCCGCGCCGGGTCACGCCGGACTTCCATCCGGGAAGTTTCCGGAATGGCGGCAGCAGGCGGTTCCGCCGGAGTGGTCATCCGGGGGCGGATTGCCATGGCAACAGCTTTATCCAGAGCAGACTTCACGGCACCGGAACTTACTTCAAACATGGCGGCGACCTTTTCCAGATAAACTTCCAGTTCGACCTGATTTTCTACCAGTTTGAGAAAATTGGCGACATACGCCACCGCTTCCGCTCTGCCGGTCGGAGAATCCAGCACAAACTTTTCCCGGCACACATCCAGCATTATATCCAGCCACGGAACGGCATTGTTCAAAACCTCACTCAACGCCTCCGCGCCCTGTTTGGAATAGAGTTCATCCGGGTCCTTGCCGCCGGGGATCTGCAATACTTTCAAATCTATCGACAGCGGCAGCAATATTTCTGCAGCCCGGAGAACCGCTTTCTGTCCGGCACTGTCGGCATCGAACGCCAGCACGATATTATTGGAATAACGGCGTATCACCCGCGCCTGATCCGGTGTGAATGCCGTTCCCAGAGGAGCTACGGCACACTCAAGGCCGGCACGGTGAAAGGCGATCGCATCGAGCTGTCCTTCGCACAGCACCGCTTTCTTCATCCTGCCGATCCCCTGCCGCGCCTGCGGCAAAGCGTACAGCAAACGCCCTTTGTGAAAGACCGGAGTATCCGGAGTATTGACATATTTTCTGCCGTCAGCAGGCTTGGCTTCCAGAGAACGGGCACTGAATCCGACCGGACGTCCCTGCTCGTTTTCGATGGTAAAGGTCACCCGGTTGCGGAACTGATCGTACAAGCGGCCGGTGTCCTCCTTTTTCCGGATGATACCGGCGGTGAGCAGTTCGTGTTCCGAAAACCCGAGACTGCGGCCGTAATCCAGAGAAGCGGTCCAGCCGTCAGGAGCCATACCGATTTTGAATTTCTGTATCACATCGGCAGATATGCCGCGGTTTCTCAAATACTGCGCTCCGGCGCAGTTGGGATTTTCCGCCAGCACCCGGCAGAAAAATTTACTGAATTCAGCGTTTACGGCGAGCAGACGTTCCTGTTCGCTCTGCCGCGCGCGCTGCTGCGGATTGTACTCCTTTTCCGGAATGATGACCCCGCAGCGTGCGGCAAGTATCTGCGCGGCATTGATAAAGTCCACATTTTCCCGTTCCATGAAAAAACGGAAAACATCCCCGCCTTTGCCGCAGCCGAAACAGTGGTAGCTCTGCCGCGCCGAATCAACATGAAACGATGGCGTTTTCTCCTGATGAAACGGACACAGCCCCTTGAAACTTGCTCCACCGGAACGCTTGAGCTGAACACCGAAACTGGAGATCACATCAACGATGTCACTGCGGGAACGGATCTCCTCAATGATGTCTTTGTTCAGATCCAGACTCATGATATATCAACGTCCAAGCACCCGTATCCTCTGTCCGGCATGAACGATACGGTCATTGCTCTTGCCGTTCTTTCCGGGATAACGGAGATAAAGATTGTAGAGTCCGGCAGCATATTTCCGGTCAAGGTTGGCATTGTCGATGGCATACGCCACATTGAAGATAAGTGCCGCATCCCGGCATCCGCGCAGTGCGGCACGAAACGAAGCAAGAGCCTGCTGCCGCCGTCCGTTGTTGAGGTGGCACTTGCCCTGCTGGTAGTGCAGAATGTTGCTGCCGGCAAACGCCGGATGCGCTTGAAGCGCATTCAGATAAACCGATACTTTGCGGTAATTGAGTTCAGTACCGAGATTGCACAACAATATCAGCGTGGAAAGATCATCTTTCCGGAGTTCGTGCGCTTTTTTCAAGGTATCGTAAGCAAGCGACCGGCGCGGCTGTGATTTAGCCAGCAGCCGTCCCAGCGTGTAGAGTGCCGCAAAGCTGTCCGGATAATCCTTGGCCACCTGTGTCACCACATCCAGTGCTTTATCATCTTCGCCGTTGCGCTCATAGATCAATGCCTGAAGCATCCGCGCCGAACAGTTATCCGGATTCTTTTTCAACACCAGATCCAGCTGTCTGGAACTGTCGCTGATATTATTCTTTTTCAACTCATCGACGGCAGTATTCAACCGCTGATTATCTGAAATCCGCTTTCCGCAACCGCACAACACCCCTGCCGACACCAGCAACACTGACAACATCACACGCCGCATAATGACCTCACCTTCATTCCAATTTATTTAGACCGCAACTTCTTTATTCCGACACTGATAACGTACACCACGCCGGAGATCATAACAATCGTCGGACCTGACGGCAAACTCAGCAGTGAACTTGCCACCAATCCGGATATCACAAAAACAGAGTTGAACACGGCACCGAGTATCATCATCGAACGCAAATGCGCCGTATAACATCCCGCCGCCGCCGCCGGCAACGTCAACAGAGCGATCACCAGCATTATCCCGACCAGATTTATCAGCAATACGATGGTCAACGCCGTCAACCCCAGCATCGCAAGATAAATGATATTTCCTTTCACTCCGCGCAGTTCGGCAAAGGTTCCGTCAAAGAGCATCGCCAGTATCTGCGGGAAAAACGTCACCACCGGAACCAGCACCAGAACATCCAGCACCAGTGTCAGATAAAGATCCTGCTGCGAAAGCAGAAGGATGTTTCCAAAGAGATAACTCTGCCAATCGACATATCCCGGCGTATGATCGAGGAAGAGCAATCCGACCGACATTCCCAGAGCCCAAACGGCACCGATCACCGTATCTTCCCGCTCTTTTGCGGTTATACTGACTATCCCCACCGTCAACGCCGCCAGAATGGAACCGGTCAGCGCGCCGACAGTCGCAGTGACAAATGCCAGTCCGCAACTGCGCTGAAGAAATAGTGCAAGACCGAATCCGCCCAGTGCCGCGTGGGCACTGGCTCCGGCAAGCGAAGTGATACGCCGGGTGACGACCAGAGTTCCGATGACCCCGAGAGCCGGAGAGATCAGGATCCCGATCAGAATGGCAAAACGGAGAAAACCCCATTCCGGAGCAAAGAGTATGGCATTGATATCCATCAGCATTTTTCCCCTTCACAGTGACAGAAACATGAGTGATCGTGCTTGATAAGGCTCATGTCATGGTGGTAAATCTCATTGGCGGTCTCAGCGGTGAAATCCGCCGGTTTATGGATCACGACCTGCTTATTGACACAGATGACAAGATCCGTTTCCCGGTGGACGAAACCGAGGTCGTGCGACACGGTGACGACGGTCATTCGTTTACGCAGTTTTTCCAGAATAAGATAAAACTGTTCTTCTGCGCCCGGGTCGATATTGGCAGTCGGTTCATCCAGCAGCAGCAGCTCCGGTTCACCGGCAAGCGCACGGGCGATAAGCACCCGCTGCCGCTGTCCGCCGGACAAACCGGCAAAGGAACGCTGTTCCAACTCAGCGATGCCGAGTTCATCCAGCACACTGCGGGCAAAATCTTTATCTGCGTTGCGGAAACCGAACAACGTCCGCGCCGAAACCCGCCCCATAAGCACCACTTCCAGCACACTCACCGGAAATGCCGCATCCAGTTGATGATATTGCGGCATATATCCGACCCGGCGGCGGGCTTCGACGGGGGATTTGCCGAACACCCGGACACTGCCGCTGTCGACCGGCAGCAGTCCCAGTAAAATTTTAAGCAGGGTACTTTTTCCGCCGCCGTTGGGCCCGACGATACAACCGGATTCTCCCGGCATGATCCGCAAACTGGCATTTTCGATAACCGGCGTTCCATTCTGATAGGAAAAAGAGACATCTTTCAGATCAATGACCGGAACCGATGTATTTCCCGGAGAACAGCAATGGCAGGAACAACTCATTTGTTTTCTCCGAATCCCCGGCAGATAGCATCGGTCATAAGTTTGAAATTTCCCTCCAGATCATAGGCAAGCGGATCCAGCGGTACAGCGGCACCGCCGATGCGCCGCGCCAGTTCGTTGGCAGTACGCGGATTGAATTGCGGCTGAACAAAGACGACTTTGATCTTCTCCTTTTTCGCTTTGGCAATGACATTTGCCAGCTGCACTGCCGTCATCTCACGACCGTTGATCTCCAACGGGTGCTGACGGAGCTTGTAGGTATCAGCAAAATAGCCGAATGCCGGATGATAAACCAGAAAATCCCGCCCGGCAAAGGGGGCAAGGCGGCGGAGATTTTCGGCATGGATATCTTTCAGACGTTTTTTCAGAGCACTGCAATTATTCCGGTATTCCTCAGCATGTCCCGGATCGACCGCTATAAGCGCATCCCGCACGGAATCAGCGATATGCTCCGCCATGACCGGAGAGAGCCAGACGTGCGGATCAAGAGCTTCACTGCTGTGGTCGTGCGCGTCACCGTGTCCGTCACAACATCCCTGCCCGTCATCAAAATGCCGCCGCCGGATGCCGGTGGTGACATCGATCACCTTCACCTGCTCCGGCATGGCGCGCACTGCACTCTTTTCAAAATTCATTCCGGTAGTGAAAAAGAGCGCGGCACGTCCGGCATCCCTGATATCAGCCGGGCGCGGTGCGTAATCATGCGGACTTCTGCCGACCGGAAGCATTGACTGGACGGAAACATTTTTCCCGCCGACCTCATGAGCTATGAATGCCACCGGAGGCAGACCGCACACAACATTCACTTTACCATTATCACCGCGCTGCTCACCGGAACATCCGCACAAAACGGCAATCACGGCAGCGGCGGCAAAAAATATTGTCAGATACTTTTTCAAAAACATTTATATTCACCTTTCCTGTGATTTAAAATCCAATCAGAGAATATAACACGTTTTTCCCATCAAGTCAAGAGAATTTTCAAAAAAGTCACTGATTGAGTTTTGTCAGGTCCAATTCAAAGAGCTTTCCGTTGACCGTCACATTGAACTTGTTTTTTCCGGCAGCTTTGATCTCCGGCAAAGTTCCGCCTTTACGAACCGGGATGAGCAGCGTGGCAAAGCGGAAATTTTTCTGCTGTTTCGCCGTCATCATCACCGTGGTCGCCTTGTGGCGGATCAAATCGTTGCGCCCGATAAACCATCCCGCCATCAGCGGTTTGTGCCGTCCGGAGGCGGTGGCGGTCTCCAATTTTTCCGGGAACAACGGGACGATAAGAATATCGTATTCATTTCCGGGATAATCGGACAGCACGGCTCCGGGATACCGGCGAACTTTGCGGGTCTTCACCGTGTTCAAATGGAAACGCAGTTCGTAATCGTGCGCCTTGCCGTCGGCGGATCTCAAGGTATCGACCACGCAGAAAAATTCCGGCTTGCAGAAACGCACCTCACGGGTGTGGGTCGCCGGTTTTGACAGCGGAATAACATCGCCGTCAGTGCCGTCAAACTTCATAAATCCGAAAGTATCGGTATAACTGCTTTTTGCGTAGTCAAACTTTTCATTCGTAACAAAGTTGGCATCGATAGGTTTGGTCACCTTT
This sequence comes from Lentisphaeria bacterium, assembly GCA_017508135.1. Classification (GTDB taxonomy): domain Bacteria; phylum Verrucomicrobiota; class Lentisphaeria; order Victivallales; family Victivallaceae; genus UBA1784. The sequence goes on from JAFVZN010000016.1 coordinate 11,711, forward strand.
TTGGGCAGATCGCGCATCTGGATGAGACCGTCGACCAGCACGGTGTTGTGGTCCGCCGAAGAGCGGCCGTACCAGCGGTAAACGCTGAACTCATATTGACCTCCGCCGTCATCGTAAATCAACTCTTCACAGCCTTTGTAGATGTTGATATTGAGTTTGTCATAGTGCCAGTGTCCGGCACCGAGCGGACCGACATCGAAACAGCAGTAAAGGGCATCCTTATCCCAGGAGGAACGCATGGCGATAAAACCGGCATAGGGGAGAAAACGGGATGCGGTAGTTTTATCGACCGGAGCTTTACCCTCTTTCCGCATGGAGGCGACCCACTTGAACTCTTCCCGGTTCGGAAAGTTTTCCAGCGCGGTCTTCATTATTCCGGGCAGATGCATGGTGTAGCAGTCATTGGTCCGCGGCGCAGTAAGTCCGGGAGTTGCCAACGCGATAAAAGAATCATATCCGTTTTCAAACGCCGCCGGCAGCTCCGGCGGAAGCTCGTTCATTCGTCCCGAGATTTGCGCCTGATCGATAAAATTCTTGGCACACCGCAGACTCACCAACAGATAATCAGGCGAAAGTTCATCGTGCATACCATCCGGCATCATCTGACTGCAAAATGCCTTGCTGAAAACTTTCGCCGAATAGAGCCGGAATTTCTGTGCATCTTTGAACTCCGGAAATTGGGAGGCAAAGGTGTACACCCCCGCCATCTCCATCAACAGCCAGTTGCTCCGTTTTCTGTGGTTGTACCGCAAGAACTCCGCCTGCTCATACATGGAACCAAGCATCAGGCAAAGTGCTTCGTCACTGACGCTGGGCGACTTGCGGAACACTTCAAACGCCGCCGGCCAGGAATAGAGCAGACGGATACCGGCTTCGATGGTGCGCCAGGTGTTGTGACTGTAGGGACCGGAGAGCGCGGTCTTCTTATCGGCCTGATATATCCACGACACCATCTGTCCGGCAAACGCTTTTGAATAACGGTCGGAACCGCTTTTCAAGTAACAGCGCATCATGTCGTGCCAGAAATACATCCGTCCGAGCTGCCAGAGCCACTCATTGTTGACCGGCTTCTTTTTCCAGGTCGGATTGAAAATCCAGTTCACGCCGCCTTCAAATTTCCAGGGGATGTTGATGACGGTAAAATCATTATTGACCGCCCGTTCTGCAGTTTCCCCGGAATATGACTGATTTTGCATTTTCGTGGTCAAATAGGAAGATGCCGGACGGTTGCGGTAATATGCCGCGATCGCCCGTATCATACTGTTTTCATCCTTTTTACGATACGCAGATAAATAATCTGCTCCAATCGTCTTTCCATCGATATGTTTAAAAAGAAGCTGCATCAATTCATTGCGCCGGGCAGAGTTCTTCTCTTTCGCCACAGCGGCATTGGTTACGGCAACGGCACACATAATACACAATCCTGCTTTGACAACACTTTTCATCTTACTTCACCCGCAGAATGACCACCTTGTAACAGGGCATTCCGACTTCAGCGATCACATTGCCCGGACACGCGCGCTTGAACTTGACCGGGACCCACTTGCCGTCACCGGTAAGCTGTTCGATTTTTGAGACCTTATTGAGTTTGAGTGTCACGGAATCCATCGGATCATATCCCAGATTCATGACCATCAGGAGCATGGAACCATCTTTGGCGAAACGTTTGAGCGACATTGCCGGCTGATCGTTCATAACCGAGCCCTGAGCAACTTCCGGATCGAGCTTGTCGAGAAGATAATCGAGCCACATCTTGCGGGGGCTTCCGGCGCGGAGAGAGAAGTGTTCTTCACTGCAGAAAGCGACCGTCAGAACTTTTCCTCCGAGACTGTTTTCGCAAAGTACCGCCCCCGGAACGACGCGGTTGCGATCACCTTTGGTGGCGTAAGTGACGGCATTGATATGAGTGAGAACTTTGGCATTTTTGGACTTTATGACCAGCTCCGGCGCACCCGCCCAGCTGCGGCAGTAGATGTACTGTTTGGTATCAGGATAAACTTCACTGCGGTAAAAACAATCCGGAGTGCGGGTTTCGACACCCATATATTTGCCAAACCCGCGCTTGCACAATTCAATGGCGGCGGCACCGTCAACGAGGACTTTCTGCTTGAAGATATCCATCAGCTGCGCATCCGTCAGCCGTTCGACCGAAAACGCTCCGCGCAGAGCGTAAACACCCGGCTTGTTGAAGTGGACTTCGCCGGCGAACGGGATACCGTAAATACCCATATAATACGCCCAGTTCTTCACTTCCGGCGGAATGACACCGGTGGAAAAGCTGGTGGAGTGGAAAAGATGTTCGCTGATAAATCCGGGGATGTAAACACCGCCGTCACGGCTTCCCTGCACCGCCTCAAAGAGTGCCGGATAAAATTTGGCATTTTCAGCAAGGATATCGGTATATTTGCGGCTGACCACAAAATTTCCCGATTTGTGACAATTCACATACCAGAGCTTGGTTCCTTTCAAACCGTTGAAGATGGCAGAGGAAACTTTCGCGTGCAGACTCACGGCAGATTTGCTGTACAATGCCTGCGGAAAAGTGTCGCTTTCGTCAAAAAGCGACGGAATGGAGCCGAAATGTTTGCGGTAAAGCTGGGTCTTGAGGACGTTGTAGGGGAAATCACGGGGAGATTCTTCAACGTAATGCGCGTTGCACACACGCATCATGTGCGGCTGATTTTTGGCAGCCATCTCGCGGGTGAGGTCGAAGTAGTGATAATATTCTCCGCCGGGGCAGCAGGTCCCTCCGGGGATGGAGGGATCGACCGAGTTGATACCTTCACGCAAAAATTTACCGACATTGGCGACACCCTCTTTACGCAGAATTTCATAATTGAGGTAGACCTGATCGGTGTTTTTGGCGTTGACCACGGCACTGCGGTACTCTTCCGGAGTTTTGAAGTTACCGTTGAAACGGCGGTTGTATTCCGCAACGTGCAGAGAGCAGAAACACTCTCTGCCGCCGTTATTGGAACGGATGTCGTCATCACCGAGGATGAAGAAAGGCTTTTCCGCCGCAACTTTCGCTCCGACCGTGCGGATATATTTGGCAAAGTTGGGGTTCAACGCGCAGAAACGGGCAGCCTTCTGTTTGGAAGTATACGTTCTTGTCCAACCGTCAATGACCACAGTCGGATTGGTGACATGACCGAGGATCGCCTGAATCAGCGCACCGAGCTTGACCGGATGTCCGGCAAGACCGGCTTTGACCTTGCGGTAACTGGCAAGCACACTTTCCAGACGCTTGTAAGGGTTGCTGTCCTGCGGGTGCAGTGCCATGCTGTACAGAACGGTGTCGATACCGGTACGCTGATAAAATTCGATGATATCTTTTATCGTCTGCTCTTCGTCACCGATCCGGCAGGGGACGATGTTGATCATGTTGAACTTTTCAGTCAGGTAATCGTAGCGCGCATCATACTTCTGAGGCGCAGCAAACGCCGAAAGTGCCGCAAAAGCACATAACATAAGTAAAACTTTTCTCATAATGACTCCTTGACTTATAATTATTTGACCCTTATGACCACAGTTTCATAACAGGCGACCTGCCGGGGGATGGAAACGGATCCGCCACCGGCGGCGAACTGAACTTTTTCCCAGACACCTCCGGCGGAAAGAACGCTGACCGCAGAAGCATCTTTATATTTTATCACGATCTCATCCAGCGCATCAAAGCCCAGATTGCAGATCATTGCCAGCGTGGAACCGTCACTCATCTTCCGGGTGACGGAAAGTGCCGGCTGATCGGTGATGATGGTTCCGGATGCGCCGCCGTTTTCAATGGCTTCAAGCAGATATATAAGCCAGTTTTTGCGGGGTTCGCCGCCGCGCGGAGTAAACTCATCAGTCGTGCGGAAAACGGTGGTACAGACTCTGCCGCCGAGTTCGTTGTTGAAGATGACGGCTCCGGGGCAGACGATCTTCGGATCGGGGGCGTACATAAATGGAGTGTAGTACATCTGGGTCAGAACTTCGAGATTTTCGCTGCAGGGGACCAGTTCCGGAGCATCCGCCCAGGTACGGCAGTAAATGGGGACACCGTCAGGGTAACGCTCTCCGCTGAACGGGTGCGTGGGAGAAATCGCTTCCACACCGAGATATCTGGCAAATCCGCGTTCGGTGAGAGCTTTGGCGGCATCACCGTCGACCAGCAGTTTGCCTTTGAGCAAAGTCAGCAATTCTTCATCGCTCTTGCGGGAGACGAATTCCCTGCCCCGGATGGCGTAAATGCCGTCAAGAGTGTAATCCTTTTCCGCAGAGAACGGGATACCGAAAATGCCGAGGAACTCCGCCCAGGACAACTCCGGAGTGATATTGGGCGCACGGTTGGTGACCGCGTGCCAGTTTCCCTTGTCAGTGTGGATGGGAATACGCACACCGCTGGAAACACTGTCGGCGACCGCCGCAGAGAGTGCCGGATAAAAGTTCCGGTGCTTTTCCAGGATCTCAGTATACTTCCGGCTGACCACAACGCCGGGGCGGCGACAGTTCACATACCAGAGTTTGGCACCGTTGAGGCCGTTGAAGATGGCAGAACACTCTTTGGCGTGGAAGCTGATCGCAGATTTGCTGAACAGCGAATGGGGGAAGGTATCGCTTTCGTCCAGCACCGTGGTGACATCTGAATGGTATTTCCGGTACGCCTGACTTTTGAAGACGTTGGCGGCAAAGTCGCGCGGAGACTGTTCCACATAGAGCGCGTTGCATATACGCATGACGGAATCGGTCTGATCTTTGGCTCCCAGAGCGCGGGAGGTATCCTGATTGAAGAAATATTCTCCGCCGGGCATACAGCTGCCGCCGGGGATGGAGGGATCGACCGAATCGATTCCTTCCCGGAGCAGCGCGGCGACCCGGTTCACGGTATCCTGCCGGAGCTGATCGAAGTTTTTATACAGTTCGCTGTCGGAGGAAGAGCTGCAAACCGCTTTCCGGTACTCTTCAGGAGAAAAATCGGTTCCGTGGCGGCGATTGTATTCTGCGGTATGGAGTTCGCAGAAACACTCCACTCCGGACGACCAGGAACGGATATCATCGTCACCGAGGATAAAAAAGGGCTTCTCTTTGGCGACCATGGCTCCGACAGTGCGGATGTAGTTGGAAAATCCCTCATCCAGCGAGCAGAAACGGCTGTTTTTCCCTTCGATCACCCCCTCATGGGTGATAACGCGGGTCCACTGTTCGCTGTCCAGCTTGGAACCGATGACGTGGCCGAGAATACTCTGGATAAGCACCCCGCACTGTATAGCAGGTTCTTTGGCAAGGGCATCGCGGAGTTTGCGGTAACTTGCCACCAGACGTTCCGCCTTTTCCATGGCGTTTCTGCCTTCCGGATGGAAGGAGAGACTGTAAAGGATGCGGTTGATACCGGTGCGCTGATAGAGCTCCATCAAATCCTGAGCCGTCTCCTCCTCATGTCCGGGATAATAAGGAACTACATTGAAAAACTTATATTCACTCATAATACACCTTTCTGTTAAAAATATGTTACCATTCTCCATGACATTGTTAAAAAATAATATTCATCGCGGCTAAATACAAGTTCAGCAAAAAAAAATTCATGTTATTTTTTAACACTGTACCACAGGGCACCGGCTGAACCCGGGCAAAAACGGAGATATTTCAAGATTTTTTTAAAAAACAACTTGATAAAAGTGAATGTTTAGTGTATAGTATAGCAGTTTGTTTTATTTTTACGGCAACCGGGAAAAAGATGCAGCAAAGAACTCCCAGCAGGGGTACGCATTGCATCCGGGATTGCGAAGCTGGCGCAGCAGCTTCCCAGAGGAAGAGTCGCCGCCGCCATGTAAAAAGAAATTATTAACAGGTATACAATATGAACAAAATTCTGGTAACCGGTGTGACCGGTTTGGTCGGCAGTGCATTTGTTGCGGCGTTGCTCCGTGAACGCAATGATTATGAAGTGGTGTGTCTGGTTCGTGCCGGCGGCGGAAAAAGTGCCGCTGAACGTGTCGATTCCATCATCCGGGACGAATGTGCATTTGACGGATTCCCTCAGGATGCTGACCGCATTTTGAGCAAAGTCAGCGTGGTCGAAGGCGATGTTACTTCCATTGTTCCGGAAGAGCTGGCAAAAGATCCCGCCCTCGCCGGAGTCAATATCGTCTTCCACTGTGCCGCCGACGTGAATCTGGGCAAAGACCCCACCGGCAAAGTGTTCCGGATCAACTATCACGGCACCGAAAAGATGGTCGCATTGGCAAAACTGCTTAATGTTAAAGAGTTCCACTACGTCGGAACCGCCTACATCGCCGGTAAACTTCAGGGTACCGCCATCGAAGACAATCCCATCGACAGCGGATTCAACAATCCCTATGAAGAGAGTAAGTTCAAAGCTGAATTTCTGGTTCGTAATTCCGGAATTCCTTTCTCGGTCTACCGTCCCGCTATCGTCACCGGACGCCGTTCCGACGGTCGTATCCGCAAGCCGCTTGCCTTCTACCGTATTCTGGAATTTCTCGGAAAAATCAAGAGCCATCAGTGTTCCAAACGCGGCATCGATCCGGCCTCCTGGGTTCCCATGGGCATCAACTTTGCCACCGTTCCGTCGGAACACGTTTACTTTGTTCCCATCGACTATGTGCAGGAAGCTATCACTGCGCTGTTCCAGAAGCCGGTGACCAACACCGCCTACCATATCACCGGTGACAGCCCGGTCACCACCAAGCAAATAGAAAGCACCATCTGCAAAGTCTTGCGTCTGGATGATGTCACCGTCGGTCTGGAAAAAGGTTCTGAAAACCAGAACGCAGATTTGATGTCCCGCTTCATCGGCGACCTCTTCCCGTACTTCAGCAGCGATATCATCTTTGACCAGAGCAACGTCCGTAAGGTTCTCGGTGACAAAGTGCTGGATTGGGAATATGGAGCCAAAGGTTTGGAAATTCTTATCCGTTCATTCTACAAAGACTACTTCCCCAACGTGGAATGGATACAGAAACTGGCAAATGAAGAACCGGATCGGATGCCCCGGTAAAAAATCATTATAGGAGAAAGATTGCAAATGCCCGGTAAAATTTCGATTATGCCCTGCCTCGATATGCAGGCGGGACGGGTGGTAAAAGGAGTTCATTTTGTTGATATTGCTGACGCCGGTGATCCGGTGGAATGCGCAAAAGCGTACTGCGCCGCCGGTGCCGACGAGTTGGCATTATTGGATATCACGGCAACGGTGGAAAAACGCGATACGCTGACCGAAGTCGTTCGGAAAGTGGCTGATGTCTGCACCATTCCGTTTACGGTCGGCGGCGGCATCCGCGATGTGGAATCTGCCCGGCAGGTACTCTCCGCCGGTGCCAACAAAGTTTCCACCAGCAGTGCGGCATTCCGCCGTCCGGAGCTGATAAAAGAGCTTATCAGTGAATTTGGTGTTGATGCCGTGACTGTCGCGATCGACCTCGACATCAATCCTGCCATGCCCTCCGGATACGAAGTTTACATCGATGGCGGCAGAACTGCCACCGGTGCGGACGCGGTCGATTTCGCCAAAATGGTGGATGATTTCGGTGTCAAGGTCATCCTCCCCACCAGCAAAGCCGGCGACGGTGCCAAGACCGGTTACGATCTTCCGGTGATCCGCGCCATGGCGCAGGCGTGTTCCGCAAAAATCGTGGCATCCGGCGGTGCCGGAACCATGGAACACTTTGTGGAAGCCGCCGAAGCCGGAGCTGAAATTTTGCTGGCGGCATCGGTGTTCCATTTTAAATTAATTGAAATTCCGGAACTGAAAGCGGAGTTGAAACGCCGCGGATTCGGTGTATATTAAAACAACGGAATGTTGTTGACCACTTTTTGACGACGTTCCGGAAATATCTGGAACGTCGTTTTTGTCTTTATTTTGTTTGGGAACTGTAATACAATGGCAACGGGAAAAAGCAGCACAAAGATCCGTCGCGGCAACGCCGGACGTACTGTATCCGGAGATAAGGCAAAAGCCGACTCCGGAAAGAAGAAGTTTTTGTGGTACATGATCGCGGTTGCGGTACTGCTTTTCACCGGATTGCTCATCTTTGCTGTAATAAAACTCCCCAAGGTGCTCTACACCGAAAACGACCATTTCCGCTTCCGCAACCTGGAGATCGACAGCACCGGGTACTGGAACAAAAAAGAACCACTCCTCCTTCAGCAGCTGGGATTGACAAAGGGGGTCAACCTCTTCTCCATCGACCTCAAAAAGCTGCGGAACAAATTGCAGAGCATCTCCAGTATCGAAAATGCGGAAGTCCGCATCGTCCTCCCCGATACGCTGAAATTCAAAATCACAGAACGCATCCCCAGAGCCAAACTGCGTCTCGGCAGACAGGTGGCGATCCTCGACAAAACCGGCACATTGATGAAGCCGCAGGAGGCAAGTATCTCCAATGTCCGGCTGCCGCTCGTCATCAATATGCGCGACGGTTCACAATTACAGCCGGCAATGCAATTGATAATGGCGGCTCTGAACAACTATCCCGATATCGCCATTCAGCAAATTTCGCTGGCGAAGCGCGGCGAATTGCGCGTATCGCTGTGTTACCGGAGAAACAAGACCTGCATGGTCTATTTCCCGGCGGACAGCGACACCGATTACCTCTATTTGCTCTCAGTATTGCAGACGACCATTCTCCGCAGCGGCAGCGATTGGAAAATTTTCGATCTGCGCTACCGCGGCAGTGTAACTGGAAGATAAAGTAAATATCTCTTAAACCTATAAATTGAAAGATCTTTTAAAATGAAAAAAGTCCTTGTCATCGGTTCCGGCGGGCGTGAACACGCTCTGGTGTGGCAGTTGAAAAACAGCCCGCAGGTGGAAAAAGTCTATTGCGCTCCCGGTAATGCCGGTATCGCCAAAGATGCCGAATGTGTGAATATCAAAGTTGATGAATTGGACAAACTTGCCGATTTCGCCAAAAACAATGCCATCGACTTTACGGTCGTCGGTCCGGAAGCACCGCTGTGTGCCGGTGTTGTCGATGTTTTCAAGGCGCAAAATCTGGCGATATTCGGTCCGGATAAAGTTGCCGCCCAGCTCGAAGGCAGCAAAGATTTTGCCAAACAGTTCATGGTGAAATACAACATTCCGACTGCCGCATACGCAACATTCGACAATGCCGATGATGCATGCAAATATATCGACGAACAGTTCACCGTCAGCAAGGTCAAGGGTATCGTCGTCAAAGCCGACGGTCTCGCCGCCGGAAAAGGTGTGCTGGTTGCCGAAAACTGCACCGGTGCCAAAGACTTTGTCAAAGAGTGCTTCAACGGAGCATTCGGCAGTGCCGGAACGCGGGTGGTCATCGAAGAGATGCTCACCGGCGAAGAGGCATCCATCCTCGCACTCACCGATGGCAAAACCATCATCCCGCTGGTTTCCAGTCAGGACCACAAACGCATCTTCGACCGTGACCGTGGTCCCAACACCGGCGGAATGGGAGCCTACTCCCCTGCCCCGGTCGTGACCAAAGAGGTCAGTGAGCGCATCGACAAAGAGATCCTTCAGCCCTTCCTCAAAGGCATCAATGAAGAACAGCTCAACTTCCGCGGCGTTATCTTCTGCGGCTTGATGATCGAAGACGGCGTTCCTAAAGTGCTGGAATTCAACGTCCGTTTCGGCGATCCGGAGATCCAGCCGGTCATGCGCCGCTTTGAAGGCGACTGGTACGATGTGCTTTACAAGACCGCGACCGGCGAACTGGACAAGGCTGAACTCAAATGGAGCAAAGATGCGGCGATCTCTGTCGTGCTTGCATCCGGCGGTTATCCGGGCAAATACGAAAACGGTTTTGAGATCACCGGCTTGGACAAAGCGGCGGAAACCGGTGCCGTCGTTTTCCATTGCGGAACTGCGGAAAAAGATGGCAAGATCGTCACCGCCAGCGGACGGGTACTGGGTGTTTCCGCCACCGGAAGTTCCATCCGCAATGCGATCTACAACGCATACTACGGTGTCAGACCGATCAGCTTCAAGGATATGTTCTACCGCAAAGACATCGGTATGAAAGCGTTGCGCCGCCCCGGAACGGTCATCAAAAGTAAAGCTAAACTGCTGATGCTCTTTTTGTTCTTTGCAGTTGCCGGAACACTTCTGGTTTATCCGTGGGCAGATCAACTCCCTGCCAAGTTCGCCAACTGGGAACAGATCACCATTGTCCGGGCGGCAGTGCTGCTCTTTGCGCTGTTGCGCATGGGAATGATGGCGGTACGCAAGAAGCTCACCTACCGTCTCTACTCAGTCGTCGTGATGACCTTCCTCTTTATCTGGCTCATCACCCGGATGTTCCTTATGCCTTACAGTGCCGCCAACTTTGCCGGAAGCAAAACGGCAGCACCTGCGGCACAGTCTGCACCGGCAGCGCAGAAGTAACGCCCCGTGTCGTGTTCCGGACGGATACCGTTCCCAGCTGAAACGTATCCGTCCGGGTCCTGTTTAAAGCAACGAGGATAAAAGTGTCATGCTGAACTACGTTATACGGCGGAGTTTTTACTCGCTCTGGGTCATCGCCGGAGTGCTGATATTGACCTTTGTCCTCTTCAACATGTCTGCCGGAGACCCGGCGGCGGCGGTGCTGGGAAAGAATGCACTGCCGGAGGAGATCGAACGCTTCCGGGAAACGCTGGGCGGTGATCTGCCGCTCTTTTACGGAAAATATTGCCGCAGTGAAGCTTTCCCCTCCTATCGCGGCAAACCGGTGCAGACGGTAACGCTCAAGCGGAACTTCCCCCGCAAAAACATCACATTGCAAGTAAAATACCGCAACGATGACGGGCGTTACATTGACGTTCCGGATGAAGCAGACACTTTCACTTTGCAGGCGGCGGCAGAAAATCCGATCGTCCGGGTCGAAACCTTCCGCCGCCAGAACTCCCCCTGGAACAGTCAGCTGACCAAATCGTTCCGGGAGGTGATTTGGTTCAAGCCGGAGTTTCCCTTTGTAACCTTTTTCAACTTCGGCAACACACTGCTCACGCAGGAAAAGATTTCAACGGTACTGCGGCGCGGCATGGGACCGTCACTGTCGCTGATGCTGCCGGTATTTGCCGGGGAGATAATCTTCGGCATCATATTTGCCCTTATCGCCGCCGCGTGTGCGGGGCAGCTGACCGACCGGATGATAACGCTTGCCTCCATTGTTTCAATGAGTGTCAGTTATCTTGCTGCGATCATTTTCGGTCAATGGATACTGGGGTATCAGCTTGAACTCTTCCCGGTATGGGGATATGACGGAGCGGCGAACTACGGTTTGCCGATATTGATCGGGATACTTTGCGGATGCGGGAGCAATATCCGCTTTTTCCGCACCGTGTTCCTCGATGAACTGCGTAAAGAATATTTACGCACGGCGGCGGCAAAAGGGTGTTCCGCAGTGCAGCTTTACGGTCGCCACCTGCTGCGCAACTCACTGATACAGATAATCACCCGCATCAGTGCGGGATTGCCGTTCCTCTTTACCGGAAGTCTGCTGCTGGAATCCTTCTTCGGCATCCCCGGCTTGGGATTTTCCGGTATCGAAGCGTTGAACACGAGCGATCTGCAGTTGCTGAAAGCGTTGGTTTTTCTGAGTGCATTGCTCTTTGTAATAATGAATCTGCTGGCGGATCTGGCGTATGCCTGGGCTGACCCGCGAATAAAATTGGAGTAAAAAAATGAAACTTCCGGAACTGCTTTCTCCGGCAGGCAACGCCGCATGTGCCCTTGCCGCTTTCGATGCCGGTGCCGATGCCGTATACGCCGGTCTGGCAAAATTCAACGCCCGGGAACGGGGCGACAACTTCACCCCGGAACAACTGCGCTCCGTGGTCGATCACGCCCATAAAAACGGACGCAAAGTCTACCTCACGCTCAATACACTGATAAAGGAATGCGAACTTCCGGAATTGCTGGAGATGCTCTCTGAAGTCAACGACATCGCGCCGGACGGCGTACTGGTTCAGGACCTCGGTGTACTGCGGACGGCGCGGGAATATTTCCCCGATCTGGAACTGCACGGCTCGACCCAGATGGGTATCCACAACTCTGCCGGAATGAAGCTCGCCGAAAAACTCGGCTTGTCCAGAGTGGTGCTGGAACGGCAGCTGACACTGGAAGAGTTATCCGCCATCCGCAAACGGACAAAGTTGGAACTGGAAGTCTTTGTCCACGGTGCGTTATGCTGTTCACTTTCCGGCAGTTGCCTCTTTTCCTCCTATCTCGGCGGCTGGAGCGGCAACCGCGGCAAATGCAAGCAACCCTGCCGCCGCCGGTACTACTCCAGAAACGGCAACGGTTTTTTCTTTTCGCCGCAGGATCTGTGTGCGGCGGAACTTATCCCGCAACTGCGGAAAATCGGTGTCGATTCCCTCAAGATCGAAGGCCGGTTGCGCCAGGTGGATTACGTTTCCAACACCGTGAAAGCCTACCGGATGCTGCTGGATACGCCGGATGAAGATTTTGCCGCCGCACTGCCGGAAGCCAGAAATATGCTGAGCCGTACCTGCGGACGCAAGTGGTCGACCGGATTCTATCAGGATGCCTGTGCCGGAGAGCTGATAAAACCGGATTCTCTGGGCGCAGCCGGAATGCGGGTCGGCAACATCGAAAGCGTGGAAGAACGCGGTTTCGTCTTCACCACCGGGAAACGGTTGTTTATGGGCGACCGGTTGCGGATACAGCCCCACTCCGGCGACGATGGTGTCGCCGTAACGCTGACCAAAATGTTTGTCAACAATCAGTCGGTCAAGCGGGCGATGGCGGGAGAAAAGGTCTTTGTCTGTTGTGACAAAGCGGTTCCTTATGACGGAATAGTTTTCAAGATCGGCGAGAGTTTCACCGATTACACCAAGCGTATCGCGGCACTGCCGCAACGCCGGAAAGAGGTGGATCTGGATATCACCATCACCCGGGATATGATGTGTGTTTCCGTGAAAAACGCCGTATTTGAGCCGATGGAATTTCCGTTGGAACTTCAGGATGCCGCCAAACATCCGCTGGATGAAGAAACGGTCAAAAATGCCTTTTCAGAAAGCAATTCAACAGAGTTCGTTTCCGGCAGAAACAGCACGGTCACCATTGATGGCGCGTACTTTTTCCCCGGTTCCCTGCTCAAACAGATACGCCGCGACTTCTGGGATGCCTTCCACGCCGCCGTCACGCCGGAACAGATGATCAGCAACAGCAGCAGCAGTGCGGCACTGGACAAATTCCTCACCGATTATCGCGCCATACGTCCGCTGGAACTCCCGGCAGATGCGCATCTGGTGGAAACGGTTGCCATGAAACCCAATGGAGCAGAACCTGCCGACCGGCGGGCGATCCGGGCTGACAACCTCTTTGATATCAACAAAATGACCCGGGAGGCGATCCTGCCGGAATTCTGCCCGGAAGCCCGGCTGGCTTCGGTGGAAAAAGCTATTGCCTTTGCTTATAAGCAAGGCATCCGCCGTTTCCGTGTCACCTCTTTGTTCGGGTTGACTCTTATGGAAAAATACCCCGATGTCAAAATCATCGTTTCCGCGCCGCTGCCGGTTTGCAACAGTTTGTGTTTAAAAGAGTTGACTCGCTTCAACGTTTCACGCGCCACCGCCCATATCGAAATGACGGAAAAAGAGATCAACGATCTGCGCCGGAAAGCGGAGATCGAACTTGAATGCTACCGTCTGGGCCGTCCGGCACTGCTGGTCACGCGGGCGAAAATTCCTTTTGATGGAGCGTTCAATGATGCGCGCGGCAATAAATTTGAGTTGCGTTACGACCATAAAAGCGGCTTGTCGCGGATATTCCCGGTTCAGGTGATGTCAGTACCGCGCATGGCGCAGTTGTATGACTTTTACGATCTGCGCAACGCGCATTGGAAGAATGCGGACACGGCAACGTTCAATTTTGACAAAGAATGGAACTGAGGAAAAGTTTTGCAGTTTTTTCAAAAAAATACTTGACAAATCATATTTTTACAATATATTACATTTTTGAGTTAGATTGTATCTTGTGTGACAACAACAATTATAAAAGGATTATAAATGGCTACCACCTGTCCCTATTGCAATGTTGAAGTACGCGAAAGCGATATCGAAGCCGAAGACGGTTGCTGTCCGGAGTGCGGTGCGTCGATCGGAGCTGTCAGCTCCTTTTTGGATGACCCGGAGGATTCTGACGAATTTGCCGACGATTACGAAGTCGATGTCAACGAGGATGTGTTCAGCGAACTCGATGACGATGACAATGACTTTGCCCGCGCCGATCTCGATGATGACAATATCTTCTTTGACGATGATCTGGACAGCGAATTTGCTGATGAAGAATTCGACTTGGATCTGGATGATGATCTGGATGACGGAGCGTTGGACTTCGTTGATTTTGAAGACGAAGAAGATGATGACAGCGACGATGACAAAAAAAGCAAAGGCGGCAAAAACAGCAAACGCCGCTGACATATCGTTCAGTGATCTGCAACGCGCATTTTTCATCCGGAAAAGTGCGCGTTTTTTATGAATCCCCCTCCCGGAAAAAGAGTTTTTATCATGGCACAACCGATAAGTTATCTGGAAGAAATAAAACGTAAAGCCGTTCACCTTTCATCGCTGTGGATGGTCGCGGTGACCATCGCCCTGCCCCGATTCGTCCCTTACGGCCGCTGGTACGCCGTTGCCATATTCACCGTCTGCGCGGCAGTCACACTGGTGTCTGAACACGATTACGCCAACGGCGGAAAATATCTGGGCAAACTCTACGGCAAACTCTTCGGGAAAATGCTCCGTTCCGAAGTCACCCCCGGACAGTGGATCGTCTCCGGCGGCGCGCCGGTACTCTTTGCCGCGGTACTGGTGAATTTACTCTTCCCTCCGGCGATCGCGGCGGCATCCCTTGCTGTCATGCTCACCGGCGATGCGGCGGCGGCACTCTGCGGCAGAAAGTTCGGCAGACACAAGATCGTCAACGGAAAATCTCTCGAAGGCACGTTGAGCTTCGTCGTTGTGGGTTTTCTCTTTCTTTCCATCGTCGGCGCGATCTGCGCTCAGGGAAAATGGTTCTATCTTGCCGGAGCGGCAGCGACCATTCTGGCAGCGGTCGTGGAGTTGTTCACGGCACAGTTGAAAATCGATGACAACTTCACCATTCCCGTCACCGTGGGGGTAATTTTGAGTTCAACGCTGCTCTTCTGATCCGGTTTCACACAAAAAACACGCACACCGCCGCTTGCTGTTCCTGACCGGAAGCAGCTGCGGTTTTTCGTTCCGGCACCTTTCGGTTGCGTGCGGACAGCGGGGATGGAACGGACAGCCGGAGGGAAGTTCTATCTGCGAAACCGCTTCTGCGGCGACCGGAGATGCGGTTTTCCCCCGTTCCGATGCCGGGGTCAGCAGAGGAATGGCATCTATCAGCATCCGGGTGTACGGATGCAACGGTTCAGCGACCAGCTCATGCGCGGGGGCTTCTTCCACGATGTTACCGAGATACATGACCAGTATCCGGTTGGAAATATGTTCAACTACGGCAAGGTCGTGCGCGATGAACAAAAAAGCTGTACCGCGTTTCTTTTGAATATCTTCCAGCAGATTGACAATGGATGCCTGCACACTCACGTCCAGCGCGGAAACCGGTTCGTCAGCTACCACCAGATCAGGTTCCAGAGCCAGCGCGCGGGCGATACCGATGCGCTGTCGCTGTCCGCCGGAAAACTGGTGCGGATAACGATCCAGAGCCTCCGGCGGCAAGCCGACCAGCTCCAATAATTCCACCGCCTGCGCCCGACGTTCTTCCGGAGAAAGTTTCCGGTGCAGAGAGATAACTTCATCCAGAGCCGCAAAGACGGTCATCCGGGGATTGAGCGAACCGTAGGGGTCCTGAAAGATCATCTGGAACTTCTGCCGCATCTTCCGCAAACGGCTGCCTTTGACCGATGCCATATCCACACCGTCCAGGCGTATCGCGCCCCGGCACGGCTCTTCCAGTTTGACCACAGCACGGCCCAGAGTGCTTTTTCCGCACCCGGATTCACCGACCAGACCGACCGTTTCGCCGCGTTCGATGGTAAACGACACCCCATCGACAGCTTTCAACATCTTTTTTTTGCCCCAAATCCCGCTTTTCACAGGATAATAAACCGCAAGATCCTCAACTTCAAGAAGTGGCATTATTTTGATCTCCATTTACTTGTATCTGACAGATACGACCGTTACATTGTCCCGTGCGCCGTGCAGCAACGCTTCGCGCATCAAATTGGAAGTATATTCGCGCACCCGTGCCGCCGGTTGCGCCAGTACCCGGGAGATAACAGCGTCAGGCGTTTGCCCGGTCAACCCATCCGAGCAGAGCATATAAACCGCATCGCGTTCAACGTCCAACTGAAAAATATCGATGTCAGGCGCATACCTTGTTCCAAGAGCATTCAACAACAGCCGCGACCGCAGCTCCTCCTTATCCTGATGATAAAGTGCCGCGATCTCCTCCAGCATCGCTTCGTCCGGCCGGTGATCGCGGGTGATCTGTGTCAGATCCGCCGCCCCGTGCTGCGGGGAGGAAAATTTATAAAACCGGCTGTCTCCGACATTGGCGACGGTGATTTTATCCTTTCCGAACAAAGCCGCGACCGCCGTACATCCCATCGGACGCTTCCGTTCCTCCCGATAGTTGCGTTCAAAAAGTTTGCTGTTTACCGCCAACAGCTGCTGGCGGAAGAATACCCCCGCATCAGCAGAAGATACACCTTGCTTCAAAGCGGCGTGAAACAATTCCCGGCAACAGATCATACTGGCGATCTCGCCTTTGGAATGGCCGCCGATACCATCGGAGACGACCGCAAGTGCCATCTCCCCGCCGTTCAGGCGGCAGACCAGAAAATGGTCTTCATTGGAACGGCGCAGCAATCCGGTATTGCTCTCACCGGCAAATTCGATAATATCAGCACTCTTTTCCATAAAATCAGTACAAACAACTATTGAAAATTGAACCTTTGCTTAGTATAGTATAAAAAAGGTATAATTTCAAGTTTTTTCACCAACGCGGAGCAAAATAATTTATGAAAAATCTGCATTTTGTCGGCATCGGCGGCATCGGGATGAGCGGTCTGGCTGCAGCGGCACGGGATCTCGGACTTGCCGTCTCCGGCAGTGACCGGGGAGCAGAACGCCCGGAAAACCGCGCCATCATCGGCGCACTGAAAAATCAGGGGATCGAAATTTATCCGCAGGATGGTTCCCGTTTCGATGTGGAACCGCTGCCGGATACACTGATTTACAGTACCGCGATCGAAGAAGACAACCCCGATTTCGTAAAATCAGGCAACCTCCCCCGCCTGCACCGTTCCGGCTTGCTGCGGCATCTGCTGGAAATATCCGGAAAGCGATCCATAGCCATCACCGGAAGCTGCGGCAAAAGTACCGTATGCTGTTATCTTACCGAAGCACTGGAGAACCTCAAACTTGATCCGGCAATGCTCGCAGGAGGGCTGGCAAAAAAGTTCAAAAGCGACGTGTTCGCCGGAAACTATCGCCCCGGCAAGGGCAAACATCTGGTGTTTGAAGCCGACGAAAGCGATAAAAGTCTGCTCAATTACGGAGCTGATTATGCGATCATCCTCAACATAGGGACCGACCATTACGATAAACAAGAGTTGTCTGAGATGTTCGGAACCTTCCTCCGCCAGATCCGGCGCGGCGCGGTTCTCACCGCCGAAGTCTATGATGCGGTCAAAAAACAGATCCCGGCAGGATTGGATATCAGGATCGCCGCAAACGACACCGCTTATAAAGGAGCTGACGGAGCGATAGCAGAATACACATCCTCTCCGGATGGAGCAGTTGTGCGTTTTTCGGACGGCAGCGTGATAAAACTGCCGAAACCGGGACGGCACATGGCGATAAACGCACTATGCATAAAACTTATGCTGGAGATGCTTGGCGTAAACTCCGCCGATGCCAACGGTGCATTGGAAAAGTTTACCGGAGTGTGGCGGCGGGACGATTTTGCAGGAACCACAGCCGCAGGGGCCAAAGTTTTCGACGATTACGCACATAATCCGGAAAAGATACTATCCTGCCTCTCAGGGATGCGGGAACGCTGTACAGGGAAACTGGTCGCAATCTTTCAGCCGCACGGTTACAAGCCGTTTGGTTTTATGGAAGAACAGCTTTTTGAATATATGGAAAAATTCCTCCGGACTGATGACCGTTTCATATTACTGGAACCGTTTTACGCCGGCGGGACATCAAGTTTTTCGCCGTCGGCAAAAGATATCCACGCCAAATGGCAGAGCCGATCCGCGAAGCCGGAACGCTTCATCACCCTGCCTGACCGCGAGGCGGTAACAAAGTTTGTCTATGGCAACACCGGTTCCGGAGACATAGTCACCATCATGGGGGCGCGGGATAATTCGCTGAGCGACTTCGCCGTCCAGCTGTGCAAATAACAGCGGGAACTTCCCTGCAAAAAAGTAAAAAATGTCACAGATATTACAGAAGACCTCTTGTGTCTCTCGTAATCTCTCGACTGAAATGATATCCGTTGGGAAGGTTCGCAAGAGCGGCGGGGATCCCGGCTTTATTGCAGATTTTTTTTTCAATGACCTTGACATGACAGCAATGTCAACTTATAGTATAGAAAATTCAATATTTCAATACAGAAAGGGAGGCCTTATGCCCAGCATCAAAATTTCCGCCTTGCTCAATCTTCAAGCTCTGGATATGCGCCTGCGCGACCTCGAACTCCGCAAAATCAGTATTCCCAAAGAACTCGATAAGATCCTCGCCCGCAGAGAAGCTCTCAACGCTTCCACTGCCGCCGCCGCTGATAAGGTCAAAAAAGCAGAACTTTCCATCAAGGCTTCCGAAGGCGAAATACAGACTCTCAACGCCGAAAATGCCAAACTTCAACAGCAATCCGCTCTTGTCAAGAAAAACAACGAATACCAGGCCATGCTCGCCGGTATCGCCAAAAACAAACAGAAAGTCAGCGATATCGAAGAACTTCTCCTGGTAAAGTTCGACGAACTCGAAGAACTCAAAGCCCAAGCCGACCGGATCAAACGTACCAACGCCGCCGAACTCCGCGCGGCGCGGCAGGAGTTTGAAGAGCTTCTCAGCTTTTCCAAGACCTGCGATGCCGAAATCGAAAAACTCCGCAAAGAACGCCCTGCCCTCCTTGCCGGTATCCCCCCGGAACTGCTTTCCCGCTACGAACGCCTTCTGCGCGGCAAAGATAAGGGTGCGCCCATCGTCGCTGTCGAAAACGGCTGTTGCGGCAACTGCCACATGAAGGTCACTCTTCAAACCATGAACCAGCTTTCCAAGGGCGAACTGGAAAGTTGCGACAACTGCCAGCATCTTATTTATGCGGCGGAGTGATACGGCAATGGGCGGATTTTTTTCCAACAAAGATTACAGTTTTGAAGAACTGGTTTACCGCGGCGTGGAATCCGATGAACTGGATTACAAAACGCACATGTCATGGAACTCCATGAGCCGCTCCGCCAAAGGTAAACTGGTGCGCCACCTTATCGCGTTTGCCAACACTCGCGGCGGTTTCCTCGTCATCGGCGTGGGCGAAGATAAATTCGGCAACCCCAACTGCTGTACCGGCGTTTCCCTGGAAGAAGCGGGAAGTTTCGACCCCTCTGCGGTCGGAACGTTTATCAACAGTTATGTTGAACCTGCGATCGACTTTACCATCGAACGCCCGGTCGTCCGGGGAAAAAAGTATGTCATCTTTGTCATCCGCCCGTTTAAAACGCTTCCTCACGTCTGTTCAAATTCCATCGAAGGCGAACTGCAAAGCGGCGTTTTTTACATCCGCACCGTGGAGGCTTCCAGCCGCCCCGCCCGCCGCGCCCTGGAGATGCAGGAGCTTATCCGCCGCGCCCTGCGTAATGAACGCGAACAACTCGGCAATGTCATCCGTTCCATTTTGAACGAAACGCCCGCAGCAGCATCTGCCGTTTCACCCGTAAATTCGCTAAGCTGTCTTGATGCCGTGGAAGAGAGCGAACACTACTTCCGCCGCCGCACTGACAGCTTCGCCCTCCCCCAGATAAAGTTGACCATTTCTCCGGAAAATTACATCCCCGGAACCTATCAGCTGGACAAACTCCGCAGTGCCTTCAAACGTGCGCTGCGCCCGGATATCCTCTTTCTCCACGAAAGCGAATCCACCGCGCTCCCCACCCCCGGTTCACTGCGGTACATCTCCACCGATTCCCGCCGGATGTGGCAGCTCTTTGACAGCGGATTGTTTTGCTTTTTTACCGTCATCTCCAAGCCGGAGCTGGATTTTTCCGGCATCGTCCGGCTCTGTGCGGTCGCGAGTGACTTTATCGGCAATCTTTATTCCGCGCTCAACTGGGAGGAAGAACGGCTCACCGTCCGCTTGGAGATCGTCAATCCGGCAAAGGTCCACCTTTGCAGTAACGGCGAAAAATATTCCTTTTCACTCACGCCTCCATGCGCGGCTGAGTTCTCCCGCAGTGCGGCGGAACTGGCAAAAAACAAGCCCGCAAACGCCGTCCGGCTCGCCGCCGGAATGGGGGAACTGTTCGCCCTCCCGGAGAGTGAACTTCAAAAACTCCCTGCTGACGTGAAAGGTTTTTTGGAGAATTTATGATCCGCCCTCCCGATGAACTTTCCTCCGGCGGCAGCGATACCGGTTTTTCCCCGGATACGCCCGCCGGTCTTGAAGATATCTGCAATTTTTCTCTGGACGAGTTTGAAGTGGACTACACCACCTGCTCCGAACCGGAAACAGATCTGCACGGCTCGTGCAGTGGATTTTTCGCCCCCGGCGGCACCCTCTCGCAGCTTGCAAAAATCAACGGCCGCCCCTGTGAAGAACGTCCGCAGCAGCTTGCCATGGCTCTCGCCATCGCCGATGCGCTGAAAAACAATGAAAACCTCTGTGTCGAAGCCCCCACCGGTATCGGTAAAAGTTTCGCTTATCTCGTTCCGCTGATATACCGTTCTCTGATCAGCCGCCGCCCGGCTCTGATATCGACAGAAACGATCAATCTGCAGCAGCAGCTTATCGAAAAAGATTTACCGTTCCTCCGCGAAGCTACCAAAATACCTTTCCGCGCCGCGCTGGCGAAAGGACGGCAGAACTATGTCTGCCGCCGGAGGCTCGCCCTTCTTTCCGGCGATCAGCGCGATGCCCTGCTTCCCGTACCGTCGCTGGTCATGGATACGGAGAAACTTATCCGCAAACTGGAAAACGGTCTGGACGGCGAGCGCGGCAGTGCGGGAGATTCCATTGATCCGGCGGTCTGGCAGCTCGTCTGTTCCGAAAGCGGCAACTGTGCCGGAGCGAAATGCGAATTTTACCGGAACTGTTACTACTTCAAAGCGCGCCGGATGTGGGACGAAGCGGATATCGTCGTTGCCAACCATGCCCTCTTTCTCACAGATCTTGCCATCCGCTCCGGAGGCGGCGGCGGTGCCTTGCTCCCGGATTACGGAGCCGTCCTCATCGACGAAGCGCACACACTGGAAAACAATGCTGCCGAATATCTCGGTGTCCGGCTTTCTCAGCCGGGTGTCGTAAGTATGCTCAATAAACTTTTCAACCCGGAACGGATGCGCGGTCTGCTGATGCACCCCGGAAGTAAAATGCCGGAACTCCGGCAGCTCGCCGCCCATGCCCGGGATGAAGCATACGGCTTCTTCGCCCCTTACACCGACCTTATCCGCCGCAATCAGGAAAGCGCACTGCGGTTGAAAAATATTCCGGATGAGTTCCCTGACCGGCTTTCTCCTGCTCTTATCGAACTTGGAAAAAATCTGGACGAAGCCATTGAAGACCTTGACGACAACGCCTTCCGAACCGAATTGGAGGGCGCACGGGAACGCTGCCGCTCGACAATAGATTCACTCACCGTATTTTCCCGGCGGCAAATGCCCGATGCCGTCTATTATGTGGAGGAAAACAATCAGGCGACATCGCTTCACGTTTCCCCGCTCAACATTCCGGAACTGCTGCAATCGGTACTCTTCAACAACACGGTTCCGGTCATGCTGTGCAGTGCAACGCTGACGGTACGTAACAGTTTTGATTACTTCGTCAGCCGTACCGGTTTTACCGGAGGAAAGATGCTCCGGCTGGATTCTCCATTTTCTCCCGATCAGGCAAAGGTCATCGTCCCGCGCGAACTGCGCGACCCCAACGATGAAGATTATTTTTCCAGTCTGGTCAAAAATATCCGGAAATATGTCGAACTTACGTCCGGGAAAGCGTTTGTTCTCTTTACCAGTTATCAGGCAATGCGCTACTGCGCCGAAATGCTGCAGGATGAATTTGAAGAAAAAGGTTGGAGATTGCTGGTCCAGGGCGGTGAATTGAGCCGGAACCGTATGCTGGAGGAGTTCCGGAACGATATCGATTCCATCCTCTTCGGTACCGACAGCTTCTGGACGGGAGTCGATGTTCCGGGGGAAAGTTTGAGCATGGTCATCCTTACGCGGCTCCCCTTCGCCTCTCCCGGACATCCGCTTATCGCCGCCCGGCTGGACCGGATAACCGAATCGGGCAAGAGTTCCTTTGCCCATTACAGCCTTCCCGAAGCGATATTGAAGTTCCGCCAGGGCGCAGGACGGTTGATAAGAAGCCGCACCGACAGCGGATATATCGTCATCCTTGATCCCCGCATCATCTCCAAAGGTTACGGCAGGGGATTTCTGGAGTCGATTCCATACAATATGGTTTTTTGATTCATAAATCTGGAATAAATATTTGCTTTTTTGCCAAAGTCAGGTTATATTTACTCAACTATGGACAGCAAAAACAGAAAATCCTGCAATTACAAATATCTTGCACTTGCCGCCGCCGCCGCAGGTGTGCTGGCTGTTGCCGGTATCATGCAGTTGAATATCCCCAAAGATAAAAATACCGTTCCGCCGGATTATGCCGCCAATATGATCGTGGCAGCAGATACCCTTTGCAATGAAAACTTCCTCGGCACCCCGCAGGCACATGAATATCTGCTGCGCGCTCTATATACCGGCAAGTTTTATGAAGAGTTCCACATCTGGCAGCAGTGGCACGATAACGGAAGGAAAAAGTGATGAATCTCAAAAAAATTTTTTCTTCCTCATTCCTCGTCCCGATATCCTGCTTTCTGCTGATCGCAATAACAGTTCTCTGCAGCCGGCAGCAGCACACATATCAGGAATCAAACTGTTTTCTGGTCATTTACAATCACTCAAAATTACCCCTGCTGAAACTGCTCTTCGACCCGCTGCGTACCGACTGGCAGTGTTATCAGGCGCGGGAACTGAGCTATCTGGTCGATGCGCTGGATGCCAGATTCATCTACGGCTGTATAAAGTTGAAACTTGCCCACTTCTACAGCTTGAGTGCAATAATATTCACCCTCGCCGGAGCCGCATATATCAGCTCCATGCTGAGAAAACTTTATTCCGATGCGGCAGAGTACCTCTATTATCTGCCGCCGCTGCTCTATACGCTGGTGCATCTCGACAGCATCTCCTTTTTCCGCTCCTCCAAACCGGCGGTGGCGTTCGGTACGACACTCATATTTTTTTACTTTGCCGATCTGTTGAAGGATCCGGAAAAGTATTCCCGTATCCGTTCCCATTGGTACGCCATACTGACCATACTCCTTTTGCCTTACTTCGACCGGATGGGCTTCTTCGTCACGGCAGTTACCGCCGCAGGTTCAATAACGCTGATGCTCGCGGCGGCAACGCCGCAGGGAGAACGTTTTCAGCTTGGCAGCAAACATCTGCCGGCATTGCGCCCGATGGTCATAACGGCAACGTTGTCGGCTTTGCTTTCAGTCATCTACAACTTTCATATTGCCCCCCGGATCATCAATGCACTCAACGGTTACTATCCGTCATTTGAATATCAGCGTCTGCCGGAAGGAAGTTTTCTCAACATAAAAGCCGGAGTGCTGTTCCTTATCGAAAATACCGGTCACACCTTCACCGCGCTCAAGTTGAATCCGGCGGCTTTTGCCGGTATCATCATCGTTCTGCTGGTCACTGCCATCGCCTTGAATTTGCATAAATGCGATCACCTTCCGCGCTATTTTCTGCCGATATGGCTGCTCTCTCTGGGAACAATGGTTTTCTGCGCCGCGATCATCACCTGCCGCCATCCGGCAATGATGAAACCGGATGTCATCTACGGAATATATTTCCTTATCTTTGAAACGCTGTTTGTGAATTTTATCACGATTCTGCTTTTCAGCACTCCGGGAAAAACCATGCTGAAAAAAATATTGGTGTTCCTCTTTGCCGCCGGGATCGCCGCCCGCATTTTCATGACCGCTTCGCCGCCGGATAAGGATGGGCATCTGGCAATGCATCACGCCACGACTCCATACACCATCGAAATGCTCAACCATCCGGAAAAACGCCCGGACCGGCCGTTGCCGCAATCCAGTGCCCACCTGATAAAATTCGTTCACAATCGCCCGGGAGTTCTGCCACTGGAACTCACCAATCCCCGGTTTCGCAAACAGGATATCCGCAAATGAAAAAAGAACTTCTCATCATAAGAAAACTGTTCACCCCGCGTGACAAAAAAAAGTTTCTGGCACTGACCGTGATGATGGCATTCTCCGGCATCATGGAGATGGCAGGTATCGGTCTGCTTGCCGGAGCCGTAGCACTCTTTCTCAACCCTGAAAGCGGATATGCGAAGAAATTTTTCGCTTCAGCGACAGCAGTTTTTCCGCAGTTGAGTTACAATCTCTTTGTCTTTTGCGTTATCTCCGCAGTGGCACTGCTGCTGATAATAAAAAATATATTTTCCCTGCTTATCATCTCATTGCAATCCAAATTTTTGCGCAGGAAACAGTGCGAACTTACCTGTCGTTTTTTCGATATACTTTTAAATTCCGACTACCGCAGTTACATCGACCACCCGACCGACAGATACAGCGGTATCATTGAGAGAATAAAAAGGCTGTTTGACAACTTTTTCCAACCGGCACTGCAGCTGGTGGCGGATATAATCGTCATCGCCTGCCTTATCACCGCATCGCTCTTTCTTCTGCCGTGGAGTGCGATCGTTGTGATGCTCATCATGGTAGCAATGATGTTCGCCATCCACCGGATGTTCCAGAAGATAAACCGGCGCATGGGAGAAGCTCTTCACTCGGCGGAAGTCGCTGAAAACAAAATTCGTCTGGATGTATTGCTGGGCATGGAACCGGTAAAACTTTCCGGTGCAGAAGAATACTTTTCCCGCCGTTTTGCAACTGCCAATGCAGAATATTGCCGCCGCAGTGCCACGCTTTATACGCTGGGGCAGATACCGCGTTTGTCACTGGAATCTCTGGCACTGCTGCTGGTATGCGCGATTTTCGCATTGCTGCTCTCATCCGGCACCGCAAGGGAAGAGATCATATTGGTCTTTACGATCATCGTGGCGGCGATGGCGCGGGTGCTTCCGGCACTCAGCAGAGCGCATTACAGTCTGACACAGTTGAAGCAATATTCGGTACTGCTTGAAGAGTTTACCGACAACTTCGATACCGTCCGGACGGAACCTGCCCCCGCAGACACCGGCGTTATCCCCCCGGCAGGAAGTGATATCGTGCTGAAAGATGTTTCATTTTCTTATATGGAAGATACTCCGGTGATAAGCAATCTTTCCTGCATCTTTGCCGCCGGAAAGATCACCGGCATCGCCGGCAGATCCGGCATGGGAAAAACTACGCTGATAAATCTTCTTTCCGGCTTGTTCACTCCGGCAAGCGGCACGGTCTGCGCGGGGGAAGTGCCGATTTGCCATAATCTTCCGGCATGGAGAAAGCAGATCGCCGTGGTTCCGCAGAATCCGTTCATCTTTTCCGGAACACTCCGGGAGAACATCGTTATCGGCATCCCGGAAAGTGAAGTCGATGATGAAAAGATCATCCGCGTACTGCGCGATGCCCAGATCCCGGAGTTTGCCTGCGATCTGGATAAAAAACTTGATCCCCGCTCCGGACTTTCCGGCGGTCAGCGTCAGCGTATCGCCATCGCCCGCGCTCTTTACCGGGAACCGGCGGTGCTGATACTGGACGAAGCCACAAGTGCCCTTGATGAACAAACTGAAAACGGTCTGCTGGAAGTTCTCCACGCGCTCCGGGGAAAGACCACCGTCATCGTCATCAGTCACCGGCAGGATACACTTGCCACCTGCGACCGGACAATTTCACTTTGAGAATCCGGCTGAGCGGGGGGAAAGCTCCGCGTTCATCAACGTCCGGAGCCGACTGTAAAAATAATGTCGCGGCAAATTTCGCCGGAAACGACTTTGTTTATCGACTGCATGAAAATATCTTTGGAGGGCGCAAGTTCCGCTATCAGCGCGCTGTGCCGCACCTCAATGGTCAACACTCCGTCACGATACTGCCGGGGAGCGGTAAATGCGGCAAAGGATCCGACAATGGTATTCCATTGGGATTTCAGTGCGGCGACCACACTGCTCTTGTTCCGGCATGACGGTTCCAGAAGCACACTGTCGATAAGTTTGCCGATATTTTCCGGCTGCGCCGTATGTGCGGCGATCTCGACCTGCGCCCGTTCATCGCCATACCACGATGCCAGCAGATCATAACGTGTCCTCCGTTTGCCGTAATTGCGCGGAGGGATATTGAAGGGACTCTCTTTTTTGCCGGAATTTTTCATATATTCACATTTGCTCCGACCATGTAAAGCGGCAGAAGCAGTGAGTGCAGTATCAACCGGATGGGAGCGACCACCCCGCCCCGGATGACATGCACGACTCCGGAATGGAACTTTTTAAACGGAGCACCCAGAGTCATTTCCAGAAGTCCATACGGCAGATAAAGCATATGAAACGCATCTTTGCCGACTTTCATCAATCCGTTACCGGTACCGATCAGACTTTTGACCACATAGGGACGCGCAACTTCAGCAGCTTTTATCGCCACCGGAGCCAGCACCATCATGGTCACTGGATCAATAGCCTGCGCCCGGGGCGCAAAGACCGGCAGCAGCAGCAGCAATGTCAGAAAGACCAGAAACGTTTTTTTCATAAACCCGACGATACACCGGTTCTCCCCGGTACTCCTTTTTGATTGTTTTTCAGTACAGTAAAAGTGTCAACGTTTTACTATACACCCCAATACAGATTATTTCCAATGCAAAAGCGCGCTTCATCCGATTATTGCTGAAATTTCTTCCAGCATCCGCAGAGAAGCATCCGGACGGGCGAGCTGTTTTGCCGCCATACCGCGTTCAGCAAGTTTACCGTTTCCGGCGCAAACTTCATTGTTCAACAGTTCAACAGCTTTTTCCACACTGAAATCTTCGTTGCCAATAACCAACGCCGCGCCGTTGCGTTCAAAATATTCAGCATTATCCTGCTGATGGCCTTCGGCGGCATAGGGATACGGGATCAGAAACGCACCTTTTCCGAAGAGAGCCAGTTCAGCAAGTGTACTGCCGCCGGAGCGGGAGAATACCGCATCCGCGCTCCCGAGGAAATATTCCATGCGGTCACTGGATTCCAGAAGCAGAACCGGGAACGCAGCATCGCTGTACAATTTTTCAGTCTCAACTTTTTTCCCTTTGCCGCACAGATGCAGAACCTGGATATCCTGCGCCCCGCACGCTTTCAACGCCTGCGGCAAAACCGAATTGAAGACGGCGGCCCCCTGACTTCCTCCGAAAATCAAGATGGTGGTGTTCTCTTCTTTCAATTCACAGCCGAAGGCGGCATTGAGCTTATCCAACGCCTCCTTGCGGCTGATGCCGGCACATTCAAGCAGTTCCGGACGCACCGGCATACCCACATCGCTCACCCGGCACCGGCATTTATCACCGTTGACCGCCGGAAATCCGGCACCGAGCAGCTTTGCCCACCGGGAAAATATCCGGTTTCCCCTGCCGATACGGGCGTTGCCGTCATGGAGAAATACCGGAACATGACACTTCAAAGCTCCAAGCAACACCGGAGTCATGGCAAATGAGCCCATGCCCAGCACCGCCTGCGGCGAAAATTCTTTCACGGTTTGAACCGATTCACGATATCCCCGGCACAAGCCCCGCAGAAAAGCCAACGGTTTCCGCTTCCACGACGGCATCACCGGAAGTGCGACCGCTTTTATTCTGAAATTTTCAGCACATTGCGCCTGACTCTGAGCATTCACCCCGGAGAGCAGAAGCATCACCTCTCCGCCCTGTTTCCGGAAAGTCCGCGCTATGCTCAATCCCGGGAAAAAGTGTCCTCCGGTTCCACCGCAACTGATGATCAAACGTTCAAGTTTCATCTTTCAATACCCTCCATCTTCCTCATCCTGCCGACGCCGCCAGAAGCAGCGGTAACCGGGATTATCCGTATACGCCGAGATCGCCACCAGGATTCCGGTCGAAATCATACACCCCAGCAGATTACTGCCGCCGTAACTGATAAACGGTGCCGGCATACCTTTCGTCGGAAACACGCCGGACATGGCTCCGAAATTTATCGCCGCCTGAAGCATAACACCGATGACCAGTGCCCACGCCATGAGCATACCGCAGCGTTCCTTGGCTTTCAAGGCGATACGCACCGCGAAAAATCCCCACAATGTGTAGAGAAGCAGTACAATGATTATCCCGGCGAACCCCAGTTCCTCTCCGACGATGGCAAGGATGAAGTCAGTCTGTTTCTCCGGCAGATAGTCCGCTTTGAACCGGCTCTTGGTCAAGCCGACACCGAGCCATGAACCACTGCCCAGTGCCAGAAGCGAAAACCACAGCTGCATACCTTTCTCCGTCTGATGCGCCTCCGGGTCAAGAAAAATCGTCATGCGCGCCCAGCGCATGGCATCAAACATCCGTATACACAGCACGATGATCCCGGAGGCAACCATCGGAATAAGCCAGTACAACCAATGCAACCCCGCAGCAAAAGCAGTAAAAAATGCCACCGCCCCCACCAGTGCCGTAGTTCCGAGATCGTTTCCGAGCCAGATCAGCCCCATCATCGTGCCGACGACTGCGGCGAGAGTGTATATACTGTTGCGCAACTTCGACCAGCGGGTGAAAGTACGCAGATTTTCCGAACAGTACCACGCAACAAAGATCGCCACCGCTATCTTCGCCATCTCCGACGGCTGAAAGGTAAATCCGCCAAGATGTATCCACCGGTGTGCGCCGTTGACCGCCCGTCCGCATCGCGCCCAGATCAGCAGCAGCGCGGTTCCTCCGAGCAGATAATAAGAGAGTTTCGCCAACAGCTTATGCCCCATGAAGAACGCCGTTGTACCGCAGACGACACCGATTATCATCCAGGCGAACTGGTTGCGGAAAAGCGATGCCGTCCCCGTGCCGTTGAAATGACTGGTCGCTGAATATATCATCATCAGCCCGAACGCGATCAATACCACGGTCGTCAACAGCAATCCCAGACCGTTATTGAAACTGGACGACTCCTCGACTTCTTCCGGCAAAGCGGAGTCGGCAAGATCGCTGTCGCTCATTGAAGCGGCGAACTCTGTCAAACGATTGTGTTTCTTCTTGCTCATAAAACGACCTTCTGTCCGGGCAATATCCGGCAAAGCCCGATTTCACCGGCAAACTCAAAAGCATCTTCATCATCCGCAACCAGTGCCGGATCGATTTCAATGACCGCATCCAGCACCCCGTCTTCGTTATAAGGCATAATAACTCCGGCGGCAGCCAGACGGGAGGCGTTGCGTTCCGAAATCATCCGGCGGCAGCTTTCCACCGAGTCCACTCCGGAAATATTCTTCGTCGGAGCAAAGATCTTTGCCCGGTCGCCTTCCAGCAGAACAACTTTTTCCGCCATCGGCAGTGCATCGAAGATGAAAGACTCCAATTTGACCCCGTTGGGAGCATCCGGAGTGACCGTATCGCCGCACTCATTCAAAAACGGGATCTTCTTATCCGCACGGTGCCAGGGGAGCTTGAGTGAATTTCCGGCGGTAAGACGTTCAATAAAACTCCGGGCAAAGACATGGATCGCCGGACTTCCGGCAGAGAACTGCAGGGAACCGTCATCGTTGCGCCGCTCAGCAAGAACATCCGGAAGATCGCTGTATTCGATGATTTGAGTCCTGCCGTTGCTGACACAGAAATTACCCAGCTTTTCAAACGGTCCGGTCTTGGAGAGAACGATCGCGCCGACTTCCGCTTTCTGCAGTGCCAGCAAACCGGCAAAGCGGGGGGAGATCACGTCGACCAGCGGGTTGTCCACCTGAAAATAGGAGACATATTCGCTGCCGTCACGCACCATCTTATCCAACGCGCCCGACCGGCGCAGAGCGAGAAGCGTTCCGCCGTGACCGTCCGGAGCCAGGGCAAGGGAATCTTTTGCACTGAGAATAAGTTTTCCGTCAAGGTCAAACGCCGGCATCGTACCCTGGGTAAAGAAGAAAACATCACTTTCAGCCAAACCGAAAAACTTTTTCTCCCGGAAAAATTTCTCCGTCGCCGCCCGGTTGATCGGACTGGTCATGATATACCACGGAATGACAACACCGTACTTTTTACCGAGCCGCCGGATGGAACCGGCAAAATATTCAAAGAGACTCCGGTCGGTCACCGGTCCGATGGGATAAGTTCCTTTGGGAGCATCGAAGCCCAAACGGGTCCCCTGCCCTCCGGCAACGGTCAGACA
Organism: Lentisphaeria bacterium; assembly: GCA_017508135.1. GTDB lineage: Bacteria > Verrucomicrobiota > Lentisphaeria > Victivallales > Victivallaceae > UBA1784. Next base: position 42,273 of record JAFVZN010000016.1, read on the forward strand.
GCACACTTTTCCGGAGGCGATAAGCTCTTTGCCCAGCTCATCGGCATCGGAATAAAGGTCAAAATTATCTCCGTCATCGAGCCGGTAATATTCAGCAGGAGACAGATCTTCCGGAATAACCGTTTCCGGACGGTGCAAAACATACTGTTCAGCAAGTTCCGGCAACGCCTCCCAGTCGATATCCGCAAGCTGAGAAAGCAGTGTTTCCTGCCCGGCATCATCAAGTTCATCAAAATATTGCAGAACGTGCAGCTGTCCGGCGGCGGCTATGCGTTCCTTCAAATCACCATTGATCTTCAACATTACAAATTCTCCTGAAATTTAAATTATAGGCTTACAGCAAATATAATATCATGCCGCATAAATTTCCACTGAAAAAAAATAAATTTACCAAATTTTTTATACAGATATCCCATGATTTTTCAAAAACAGTGTTTTTTATCACTGTTTGCGCAGAGAAAATTCTGATTTTCAAAAAGTAATTTTGTCAGATTTTGCAAAGATCGCACAATGCCATGATCGCGACCGGCTTGTCAGGGCGTAGATATTATGAGAGACACAAGAGGTCTCTCATAATATCTACGCCGGAACAAGGTGTACTACTTAAAAACCACCTTACCCGCAGTTATGAGGACGGCGTAAGCCGCCCGGAATGCCGCAGAGCGAGGTCTCCGGAAAATCGACTGCAACCGTCGAGTGCGAAGCACGAGCGGCGAGGCGGCTCTCCCGCCGCCGCAGGGAGATTTTTTGTGTAAACAAACAACTACCACACTCAAGGCATGAGTACGGCATAAGCCGCACGGAATGCCGCAGAGCGAGGTCTCCGGAAAATCGACTGCAACCGTCGAGTGCGAAGCACGAGCGGCGAGGCGGCTCTCCCGCCGCCGCAGGGAGATTTTTTGGAGAATTAAACAACTGCATCTGCAAAAACACTTTTTGTGAAGCGGAAAATTTTCCGATCAAACAACGGCGAAGACCACCGTTGTTGAAAAATTAAGGGACATCTTCGGTTTTTTCCGGAAACTGCTGCCTTTTTTGATTGCAAAAATCGAATGTTGCAGTATATTAGATACAATTTGATATAAACTTGATAAAAGGAGACTGTCATGAAGAAAACAGTTTTTGCACTGCTGCTGCTGTGCGCTATGGTTCTTGCAGGTGCTGAGTACAAGCTCGCTTTTTCCAGCAGTAAAAAAGATGCCATTTATAACGTGGGGGAAGATATTCTCCTTTCGGCTCAACTGCTCAAGGACGGCAAGGCGGCAACCGGCTGTCTGATAACCTATTCGCTTCACCGCGAAGGCCAGGTCATCTCTTCCGGTAAACACACCGTTTCTGAAACGCCCCTGACTGTTTCAACCAAACTGGACAAGCCCGGCTGGACCCATATTTACTGCAAGAGCTTTGATGAAAACGGCAAAGTTTTGAGAATCAAGACCGTCTTCCGCGGCAAGCCGATCGTCCGCAATCTGGAAGGCGGCATCGGCGCCATGGTCGAGCCTCACAAAATCGATATTTCAATCAAAGAACCGGTTGATTTCGATGCTTTCTGGGGCAACATAAAGAAATCTGTCCTCGCTCATCCTCTGAAAGTTTTGGAAAAGGTCGATGTCACTCCGGCAAAGCAGAAGAAGAACTTCTCTGTTTACGATGTTAAAGTCAGCTGTATCGGCGATCAGCCGGTTTCCGGTTATCTGGTTATCCCCAAAGGCGGAAAAGATGCCAAATTCCCCGCTCTTGTCACTTTTCACGGTGCCGGTTTCCGCAGTTCTGCCATGCAGTTCGGTTACGCGGGCAAAGGTTTGATCGCTTTTGACGTCAATGCTCACGGTGTTCCCAATGGTCAGGCTCCGGCTTTTTATCAGAATTACCGCACTCAGCTCAACAAAAAACTTGGCGGCAGATACAATCATTCCGGCAAAGAGGATCGGGATAAATATTTCTATAAAAACGTTTATATGCGCGTTATCCGCGCTTTGCAGTATGTGAAATCTCTGCCGGAATGGGATGGTAAGAACCTTTTTATCGTCGGCGGCAGTCAGGGGGGGGCGCAGGCCATCGTTGCCTGTGCTTTGGATCACGATGTGACCATGGCTCGCGCTCTGGTTCCGGCGTTGTGTGACCATTCCGGAAATCTCACCGGCCGTCAAAGCGGCTGGCCCCGGGTTTATTCCGGTGTCAACGGTAAACCGGAGTCGGAAAAAGCTCTTCAAACGATGGCTTATTACGACAATGTATTCTTTGCCCGCAGGATAAAGTGTCCGCTCTACACCTGCACCGGTTTTATTGATAAGGTCTGTTCTCCCACCAGTGTCTATGCTTTCTACAATAATTTGCCGGAAAACATTGTCAAATCCATGACCATCACCCCGACGGCTCCTCATACCGCCGGTGAAAAATATTTCTCAAACGCTCTGGATAAATATCTGAAAAAAATAAAAAAGGAAAATAAAAGATGAACGAAATCAGTTTCAACGAGCTGCATAAATACATGGAGCAATACGGCGCGGATAACTCCATCGGAGATCTTACTCCTACAATGTGTGATCTTTTCGGTTGTCAATATCCGGCTGAGTGTGGTGCGACTGCCATTGCTTCTGTGGTCGATCAGGCGTTCCGTCTTACCGGGAAAGAGGGTAAAATGGAAAAAGCTCTGATTTTCTGTCCCGATGCCGTCGGCGACATCCACCGGCAGAAATATCCGGAAAAACTTGCCCGCGTGGAGAAACTTGCCGGATTCCGTTTCCGTTCCACCTCCGTCATGCCCAGCGTGACCCCGGTTTGTTTCGGAACCATATTTTCCGGTTCATCTCCCGATGTCCACGGGATCAAAAAGTATGAAAAGCCGGTTTTGAAAGTTGAAACGCTCTTTGATATGCTGGCGGCTGCAGGAAAGAATGTTGCTGTCATTTCGCGCAACGGCTGCAGTATTGACAAAATTTTCCGCGACCGGGAAATTGATTATTTCTCCTTCCGTACCGATGCCGGAATTTTTGAGCAGACCCGGAAGCTGATTTCTGACAGTGATTATGATGTGATAATTTCCTATTTTATGGACTATGACCATCTGTCTCACCGCCACGGTCCCTACGCGGATGAACCGGTGGCGGCTTTGGAAACTGCGGTACAGTACTTTGAAACTCTCGTCGCTGATGCGGATAAATATTGGGCAAACTTTGACCGCACTGTCGTCTGGGCTCCCGACCACGGCAACCATATCATCGACGAAACTTCCGGCGGGCACGGTACCAATATTCCGGAAGACATGGTCGTCAACCACTTCTACCGCATTCGCTCCAAGGAAGCGTGACCGGCGGAGCGTTCTCGCTTCGCCGGAGCGCGCCTTGCTCCTGCGCCGATGTGGTCGAGGACGTTGAGTCCACTCCCGCATCGTACTCGTCGCAAAACCCGCCCGGCTTTGCGATAACGCTCCTTTGTCGCTGGCGTGGGCGCCTGTCGCCGGGCTGCCGCCCGGCAGGCGCGAGGTAGTTTTGTTCCGCCTTGCAGGCGCGACAACGGAGCACCAAATATTCCGCTTTTCTTGAAAAGGGATGAGGGTTCGGGAGAAGGGGAAAACTTTTTTTCACGTGAAAAGAAGTTTTCCCCTTCTCCCGAGTATCGCCAACTTCACCGTCCGAAGTTGCAGAGGTATCCGCCGTCGATAAAGTGGGTGGAGCCAGTGATAAAGCCTGACCGGTCAGAGCAGAGTTGTATGATGAAATCAACCACTTCTATCGGTTCTGCCGCTCTGCCCAGAGGGGTTTTCATTGCCGCCATTGCTTTTCTGGTCAGTACCGGTCCCGGTGCAACGCACACCGCCCGGACATTATGCGGTGCTCCTGCCAGCGCAACGCCTTTGACAAATTGCGAAAGTCCGTTTTTACTCGTTCCGTACATCGGTCCATTGGCGTTGCCTTCCACTCCGCTGACGGAGCCGAGGCAAACAAAAACCCCATGTTTTTGCTTTATCATTGCCGGCATACATGCTCTGGCAAAATAGACTGCTCCCTTCAGGTTCACATCAATTCCCCAGTCGATCACCTCTATCGGCTGTTCGTAAAATGGCATGTTACTGCGGCAGCATCTCGGTTCATACCCCCCGGCAAAACAGAGCAAATAATCGATTCTTCCAAACTTTTCCAATGCCGTTGCTGCGGCATTTTCGGCATCTGCGTAAGAGCGGACATCTGCCGTTACAGCAATCGCCTTTCCTCCATTATCGCAAATCTCTTTCACTGCCGGTTCAAGAGACTCTCTGTTGATATCGACCATCAATACCGCCGCACCTTTTGCTGCAAATTCTCTGGCGGCAAGCAACCCCATGCCGGATGCCGCTCCGGTGATGACCGCTGTTTTTCCGGTAAACTCTCCGCAAACGCTTCTCCCTGCCGCCGCTGCCCACGGGGTATGGCGCCGCAAATATTCAAGCGCTGATTTTACTCCCGGCTGGATGTCATTGTCATCAAGGCGGACAAAGGTCATCAAACTGCCGTTGAGCAGTGTTTCATACCGTTGATATCTGGTTCCGAATTCTCCGCTGCAGACATGGACAAACGGTATTGGAAGTTTGGCACAAAGTTCATCTGATGTGCGGCGGCTTTCCTGCAGCTCCTCTTCAGTTGTGCAGGCAAAGACCGCTTTTGAAATATCTGCTCCGCGTTCACAGTGGGCGTAAAAGTATTTCAATGCCTCCTCTTTGGGGCGGAATTGCTTTATATGGGATGACATCAGAACCGTTGCTCCGTTGGCTTTGATTCGGGCAATCAACTCCTTTTGCTTATTTATCGCATCCGGATCAAGGGTAAGTTCATATTGAGTCGGGGCAAACAAATCTCCCATGATGTCGACGATATCGGCACCGGCGCAACTTGCGGCAAGCAGATGTTCGGCGCGGGTCTCGTCACTCACATCCTGAGTGTGTTTGTTCCGGTAGAAACAGGCGTATTTTTCCACCCGGCATCCGGCTGCGAGGATCTTTTTGAAATCGTCGAATGTCCAGTATTGCCGGTCAAGCTCACCGAGGTCAACGACGACACCGTGGGCTCCGGCATTTTCAAATTGCAGGATATTCTCAATCAATTCTTCCGGGGTTCGGCATTTGCTGCAAATGCCGAAAAGAGGACCGTACTTCATGGTTATATACCTTGTTTTATTTCAGTTGAATGTGAGGACGACTTTGCCGGTATTTTCTGCGTTCCGGAGGATCGCGTGTGCTTTTTCCACCTCCTGTATCGGGAATACTGCATGGATGTTATTGACCAGTTTACCTTCAGAGAATGATTGCCACAATTCATCTTTCAGTGCCTGCAGGATCGCGGATTTTACTTCCGGGGTGCGGCTGCGGAGTGTACTTCCGATCAATTTTATCCGTTTGCGCCAGATTGTTTCCAAATCGATTTCCGTTTTGCCTCCGGCAAGTGTGGCGATCATGATCCAGCGGCCACCGAAAGCCATCTGCTTGAGATTCTCTCCCATGTTTTTTCCTCCGACACAATCCAGCACCACATCCGGCGGATTCGCGGTGAGAACGGGAAGAAGTTCTCCGGTTTTATGGTTCACTACGATATCGGCACCGAGTTTTTTTACGAATTCAGCTTTGCTTTCAGAACCGACTGTGGTGATAACTTTTGCGCCTTTGTATTTGGCGAACTGGATCGCCGCCAGACCGACACCGCTGGCACCGGCCTGAATGAAAATGGTATCCTGTGGACTCAAGCCGCCGGCTTCCAACTGCAAATTGAGATAAACTGTTGCCCACACTTCGGGAATGGCTGATGCCGCTTCCATGGAAACTCCTTCCGGCACCGGAAGTACCATACCGGCGGGAACTGTGACCAGTTCCGAATAACCGCCGCCGCCCAGAAGCGCACAAACTTTGTCTCCGGGCTTTACATGACAATCTGCGGGAGTTTCAACTGCAACTCCGGATACTTCCAAACCGCACCACTGCGGCCAATCCGGAGGGGAGGAGTAGAGACCATCTTTCTGCATCAGGTCGGCGCGGTTGACCGCCGCCGCAGATACCCTTATCAGAACTTCGCCCTCTTTCCGGACGGGGGCCGGAACCTGACACCACTTGAAGTCAAGTTTATCATCCAGAGTCATTGCATACATGATTCTGCCTCCATGTTGATAGAAATTCTTCTGTGTTTTAAAATATACTGCCGGAAAACGGCAAAGTCAATGTATCACAGTTTTTTTTCTGAAAACAATTCACAGCTGTCCCATAGAAAACAGACTGCGCGCCGGTCGCGACAAACCATTTTGAACGCAGTGTCACTGGTGGCGCGGCGCATGGCGCACGCGCGTTTTTGCTTGCGCAAAACAAAATCTGACAAAATCACTTTTTCAAAATCCTATTTTCTTCCGCTGAAAAAATTGAAAAAACAAGCTTTTTTCCGATTTTATGGGATATCTGTGAAAACAATTCTTATAAAGGAAGGCAAGCTAAAACTTTCTGTAAAACTCCTGTAATGCGCCCGGGGTTCCACACCGCCATGATCTCCACCGGGGGCAGGGGGATATCCAGTGGGCGGCTGCATAATCCGGCGTGAAGTTCCCGGGTACTGGATTCCGGCAGCAGTGCCGCTCCGAATCCGGCACCGGCAAGAGCTAACATCGAACTTTTGTTGCGGGCATCCTGCCGGAAATGGGGGGCGGGCAGATTTTCAGCAGATAGCAGGACAGTTATCCGGTCATAGATCATCGGATTGACATCCCGGGCAAACAGAATTATGCTTTCTCCGGCAAGGTCGGAAACTGTAATTGTTTCCCGCGCGGCAAGCGGATGATTTTGCGGCATGACCAGAGAGTAGTACTCCTGCCAGATGCGGCGATACTCCAACCCGGTCAGGTCAAAGCCGTAAGGACGCATAAAACCGATATCGATAGTGCCGTCACGCAGATTTTTCAACTGTTCAGCCGTCTCCTGTTCGCGCAATTCAAACTGGATACGGTCAAATCTGGTACGGAGCATGATAAGCAGCTGCGGCAGAAATGTGTTGAACGCAGTCTCGTTATAGGCTATGGCAAGGTGTCCGGAACTGCCGGAACGCAGTTCTGCCATCCGGTTCAGTGCCGTAGCCGTGCGCTCCAGAATGGCTTCTGCTTCGGTTAGGAACAGCGTTCCTGCCGGAGTAAGTTTTACCGTGCGGCTGGTTCGTTCAAATAGCTGCATTTCCAGTTCATCTTCCAACTTTTTTATCGCCGCACTCAACGGTGCCTGCGTGATGTTGAGCTTGGCGGCGGCGCGCCGGAAGTGCAGTTCCCGGGCGACGGTCACAAAGTATTTCAAGGTCGTAAGTTCCATTGATTGTTTCCATGTTTCATTGATATGAAAAATATATCAATTAATATATATTGTGATGTTGTAAAAATCAAATAGTGAAATTATATTTTCTTCAGGCAAACCAGGAGGTTATTCTATGAAAATTGAAAAAATCAGTATGTATCGTGTTTGCAATCCGATCAAAAATCCGTACACCACTGCTTTTGGCACCCAGAAGGCGTTCAATTCCGTGGTGGTGAAACTTGAGTCAGAAGGTTTCTCCGGTTGGGGCGAAGTTGCTCCCGGCGGCGGACCGATGTTTTCCTGCTATACTGACAAGACGACCTTTACTATTGCCCGGGATTTTATCGTTCCCAAGGTGCTGGGACGCAACTTTGATTCCGGAGCCGAATTGCAGCAGCTTCTTGCTCCCATCCGCGGAAATGAGTATGCCAAAGCGGCATTTGACGTTGCTCTCTGGGATCTGCTCTCCCGCAAGCAGGGGATACCTTTGAAACAGGCTATCGGAGGAACCCATGAAAAAGCATCCATTGGTTACTGCTTCGGCGTGTTGAAAACTTTTGATGATCTGATTGCCGGTATCGACAAAATGACTTCA
>JAFVZN010000017.1 GCA_017508135.1 Lentisphaeria bacterium
CTTGCGTCGCTCGCCGCTCGGGTCGAGTACAGTCGTACACTCCCCTCGCTTCTCGCTTGCAAAACACGACCTTGCCTCACACTGCATCCGCCGATAATACTCCAGAAAATCTCCCTGCGGCGGCGGGAGAGCCGCCTCGCCGCTCGTGCTTCGCACTCGACGGTTGCAGTCGATTTTCCGGCTTACTGCGCAGTTTTCAGCAGTGACATTCCAGTTACTTCCAGCGGGGTCCCCGCCGGGGCAGGCGGCAGCCAGAACTGGATTTGGACCGTTTCTCCCGGCTTGACGGTGGAGAAGTAAACGGGCTGATCGCCGTTGGCTTTTATCATCTTTTTGTCAGCCGGAGTGACCCTTATGGCACATCCCGGGGGAAGCGTGGCGGTAAATTGCCACTTGCCAGGAACGGCAAGTTTGACCTTTGCCGTCAGCATCGTGGCTCCATCTTTTACGGAGGAGAACTTTATGCTCTCTTTGGTCACGGCGGAAAGTTTACTGTTCACCGCCCTCCATTCGGTCTTCTCCGGCATCTGGTTTGTGCCGACGGTTTTTACTGTCGGGGCAGCCGGTCCCGGTTCGGCACCGCCCTCCCGGGAAAGTTCCTTTATGGAGATGGTGTCGATCCATGTGCTGTAATTCGGGGGAACTTTGCCGCAGGATAAGCCTATTGCGACATCCATGGAGTTGGCGGGCTGGACAAAATCTATGGTCAGCGTTTGCCATTGGGGGGTGTTTTCGTCACTGCGGCACTGCCGTCCTGCTGCTCCGGAACAACTGACAAAGAGCGATAAACGGGTCCCTTTATCCGCTTTCACCACTGCGGTCGCGCGGTAACGGCGGCGGGGGATCAGTTTCAAATTCTGCTTTATGCTCCAGGTCGCGGTCGTGGACGGGAAGTTGAACTTCAACGTCTGTCTGCCGGAACGGGTCACGGTGGTGTCGTATCCGATTTTGCGGTCTTTATCTGCGATCGAACCTTCGCGGGCATTCTGGCACCACAAACTCCAGTTTTGCAGAACATTGCTCTGTGCCGCCGTGGAAAAGTTTCCATTTTTCACCATCTCTTTGCCGCTGACGGTATATTTTACCGGCGGCACGATCTTTCCCTGCAACTCCATCCAGAAATAATTGTTGCTTTCCCCCAGGCAGATATAAAGTTTTCTGCCGCGGACAAGCTGTCTGCCGTACCACTTTGCTCCGGGTTCCGGCAGGTCGGCATCCGGGGCGATCGCCACTGTTGACGGAAGGTGGATGTCGCTGCCGATGCCCGGTTTCCCATTGGCATTGATGGGGAACTTCACATTGATAAAGCGGTTGGTCGAGATCAATTCATCCACACCGGGGGCGCGTCCGGTCAGACCGAAACCGATATTGCAGTCGATAAGCAAATTGCCGATAAATGTGTTTTCGTATCCGCTCCGCACGGCAAATGCCTGATACGGCATGTTGTAAACGATATTGCCCTGCCACATCGATCTGCCGGAGTTGCACTCAAAACCGTAACTGTCTTCGATGGCAAGCGCACTGCCGTCGACGATGTTGTTGCTGACGGAAACAAAGTGTTCTCTGCCGCCGGTCTTGATTTCGATCACGGAACGCCAGCCGGAGTTGGTGCAGATATTGTTGTTGACGATGGCGCGATTGGCTTTCAAATATATGGCGGCACCGGCGAGACGGTGGCGTTTTTGGTTGATAAAGTGCCACTTGCCTTTGAGGATGGTTCCGTTTTTCAGCCGGATCTGCTGACCGTATGCTCTGCCGGGGATCGGTTCGCCGCGATTGACGTTGCGGACGATGTTGCCCTGAACGGAAACGTTGTTGCCGTAGATCAGAATACCGTGGATGTAGGCATCGCGTTCGGTGGCACCTCTGCCGCCGCCGATAAGGCGGTTGTCGTGGACGATCGAGTCGGTCAGGTGGGTGGTGCAGCCTTCGGTGATTTGTCCGGCTTTACCGAGTTTGATACCGGCAACACCGAAATCTTTCAGATAATTGCTGCGCACGATCATGCCGCGTTCGGTGGCGGCGTTGAGGTAGATCGGATTGGTACCGCCGGTAAAGAAGCAGTTTTCAACTCTGGCTTCTCCGAGCTTGACGCTCCGCAAGCCCAGTGCAATACCGCCGGTTTTGAAGCGGCAGTTCTTTACATCAAAATATTCAACACGCGGCTCAACTTTGGAAAAAGCGTATCCGTCCACGCCGTTGAAGCTGTTGATTTCGATGTTGTCGAGAAACAAGCTGGCACAGGTTTTGATATTATTCATGGAAATTGCGGACGAGCGCACGCGGGGGGAGTATTCGATGCCGCCCTTGGCAGGACCGGTGATGATACCGCCTTTGCCTTCGCCGCGAATACGCAACGTGCCGCCGGTCAAGTTGAACACCGGATTGGCGGAGGAGGATATTTCCGCTCCGTCCTTCATAATGATGATAAGGTCGCGGTCAACTGCGATCGTTTTGGTAAGGGTGTGTTTCCCGCCGTTGATAATGACCTCCTTTCGGGTCATCAACTGCTGTTCCAGATTTGCGGCGGCGCAGAAGATTGCCGCCGCAGCGGCGAAAAGTGATAAAAGTTGTTTGGTCATAATTATATTTCCCTGCGGTTAAAGTTTGGCGTAAGTCATCCAGTTTTCATCGTTTATATCTGCGATGCCGAGGTTGGAAACGTGACCGTCGATATAAAAGACGTTGGCTTTTTTGTTGTGACGCATGTGCAGTGACCGGTTGCCGCCGGTCAGAGCTTTGGCGTTTCCGGGGCGTGAATTGGAGATATATGCCGCCTGATACAAATCCCGGCAATGGATGCTGTCACCGCCGAGAGGGATTTTTTTGTATTCGGCTTTCAGCATGGTGAGCCGGTGGATGTGATAGATGGTATCGTTGGGATAAGTTCCGCGCGGACCGAACTCCTCAATACCTTTTATCACCCCGTATGTGCCATAGGAGCCGCGATAATTCCAAGCGTATGAACTGGAAATATTCGGGTCCCACGCCGGACAACGGGTCGCAGCACCGGTCGCTCTCTGACTGCGCGGCAGTTCACCGTTGATGGATAAAATTCCCGCCCAGCCGTAGTTGATATCTTTACCGCTGGAATTTTTCCCGTAAACACTGTACGCCGCCGGAAACAGGTCTTTGTTGTTGTCGGCATACATATTCAACGCTGTAACGACATTCTTCATATTTGATATACAGCCGGTGGTTTTGCCGCGTTCCCGCGCACTTTGCAACGCCGGAAGCAAAATCGCCGCCAGTATCGCGATTATCGCAATCACCACCAGCAATTCTATCAAAGTGAAATGGGCGTGTGCGGGGGACAAAGGAAACTTTTTTTCACGGGAAAAAAAGTTTCCTCTTTCCCCCGCGCCCCCTTTCTCTTTCAAAAAAAGCTGTGTGTTGTGTTGGTTGCGGCTCTTGAAAAAATGCGTTGTTCCGGCTGAATATTTCATGGTATTTCCCTTTTCAAATATTGCATTTTTGTCTTTGCAATTCAGCTTTGAGTTTGCTGTATTCCGGTATCCCCAGCGCGGCGGCAACTCCCGCCGCCTGTCCGGTCGCCATGCAGACCGGCATCAGCCGGACCGCAGTCACCGCTTTGGTTTCAATGCTGATACAGCGACCGCCGACACAGAGATTGGCGATCTTTTCCGGGAGCAGTGCGCCGTAGGGTATCGCCCGCGTACCGGAGTTGCTTTTTCTCCACGGCGAACTGAAACAGTTTACATAATGTTCTCCGTAAGATCTGCCGCCGCAGGCAACGGGGTCCGAAACCGGTGTGTTGTTATCCAGATCGGCGCAGGTGATGATCTCTTTACCCTTTATATTGCAGGAGGAACGGACCCCGATCACCGGTGCCGCCGCCGAAAGACGGCAATTTTCAAAACCCGGCAGTTTCTCTTTCATCCATTTCAGCACCACCGGGATCTGTTCCCGCAGTTCCATATCCATCCGGGTAAGTTCAAACGCATCGAGCGCATCGCCGCTGATCGCAGTCAGATTGAGCAATATATCATTGCCGTCGCCGACGATGGTTCCCATGAAACGGTCCTGATAAGTAAAAGGGAAATCCAGCTGAGGGAAAAGTTCCATCAATTTCGGTTTGTCAAAATCGGTCACCCCCGTTACCCGGAACAATACCGTTTTGGTCATGGTCTCGTTAACCTGGTACGGCAATATTTCCGCCCCGGCTGAACGGGCGAGTACGGCATCTCCGGTGGCATCGACGAAAGTTTCGGCGGTGAAGGTATGATTTTTTCCGCACGCGCTGACGGTGATATTTCTGATTCTGCCGTTCCGGACATCAACGGTGTGCAGTGTGGCGTAAAAGAGCATCCTGACACCGGCAGCTTTCAACATTCTTGTCATGGTAAGCCCGATGGCAAATTCAGAACTGTTCATCGTGATATTGTTGACGATGAATGCATCTTTTTCCATCGCCTGTGCGAACTCTCCGGCAACTCCGCCCCGGCTGGCGGCATCGAAATCCCTGATCCCGGAAAAGACCGGACATCCGCAGTAAACCGCAACCCCGCCGGGACCGGAATTTTTATCCAGCAGCAGCACTTTTTTTCCTGTACGCGCAGCTCCGATGGCGGCTCCGAAACCTGCCGGACCTCCGCCGCAGACAATAACATCGTAATCCATGAGCTTTTACCTTGTGTGATAAATCTTTCTTGTTGTGATAAAATATACTGCAAAAAATTTTTTATACAATTTGTTATAATATTGATTTTTTATAAAATTATGCTATATTTCAGTATATTTTGTAAAAATGTAAAAAACCGATGGTAATATGAAAGAAACTTTAAATATTTCTGTTGAAAAAATCCGCGCCTTGTGGACACAGGTGGAACGTATTCACCATATCGAGCTTACGCTGCACGATCATATCGGATGTTTTTATCTTTCCGGAGAACCGCATATCCTCTCCGGGGTGAATATCCATCAGAGTTCCTGCTGTAAAGCTCCGGGTAAAGTCCGGAAGAAGTGTCTTTCCCATTGCCGCGACAAAGCCATGGAAATTGCGGCAGACCGGAAAACGGTCTTTACTATGACCTGCTGGCGGGGAATCAAAGAGGCGGTTATGCCGTTGTACCGCAATGATATCCATGCGGCAACGATTTTTGCCGGTTCATTCCGGGATCCGGAGTTTGATATTTCCGGTTTCCCCCGCAAATATCAGGAAATGTATCTGCGGATGCCGGTATGGGATGATTCCCGGCTCGGTGAACTTGAAACGATATTGATGACCACCGGATATGCCTTGCTCCAGCTTGCCGGAAATTTGCACAGCGGCATCGAACACGAACCGGGGCGCAAAGGTATCATCTGCAATTTCTTCCGTCAGCACTTCAAGGAACCGGTCGGAGTGGGAGAGCTTGCCGCGTACTTGGAACTTTCCGAATCCCGGACGTTGCATATTCTGCATGACCTGTTCGGTAAAGGTTTTTCTCAGCTTCTCAACGAAGAGCGCATCCATCATGTGATGGAGTATCTGCTGAATACCGAACTTCCCTTGCATGATATTGCCCGCTTGACCGGGTTCAGCAATGAATATTATTTGAGTACCGTATTCAAAAAAATGCGTGGCTGCTCTCCGGGGAATGCTCGCCGCAGGGCGTGGGAGCATCGGCTTAAATAGCAGAGATTTCGGGGGGGAAGTGATGGGCTTCCCGTGATCACACAAAGCTGTTGATAAATTCGATGACCAATTCAACTTCCGGAGCAGTTTTTCTTATTTCTGAGGTAAGCCGGGTGTGCAAATCATCCTGCGACATGGCGTAATTGCACGGGATGAGCAAATGAAAATGAAGTTGAAGTTTTCCGCTGTCCGTGGTTTTCAGGCGGAAGTCGTAAAGTTTGAACTGGCAGTCACACGCAGTGACGATCTCTTCCATTTTTCCGCGCCATTTGATGACTTCCGGATCGCTGGTGTTGCAGGGGTCGCAGTGCAGCAGCAGACGGATGGGCATCCTTTGGGCAACATGGATCTCCGCCGCTTCCAGCATGTCATGGGCTGAATAAAGCGTTCCATCCGGATCGACTTCGGCGTGTGCCGTGGCAAAATACTGGTTGTGACCGTAGTTGTGGATGATTATGTCGTGGACACCTTTTATTCCATCGCACTGGAGCAGACATTTGTGCAGCTCTTCCACCACCTCCGGGGCAGGGCGTTCTCCCAACAGCGGATTGGTGGTCTCTTTAAGCAGCTTTATGCCGCCGGTGATGACCAGTGCGGCGACCAGCGTACCGGTGACGGCATCCACCGGGAAGCCGGTGAAACGTCCGGCGAAGGTCGCGATCAGCACCACGGTGGTGCAGAGGGTGTCGCTCAAACTGTCAAATGCCGCCGCTTTGAGAACGTCAGAATCTATAAGCTGTCCGATTTTGCGGTAGAAGGCAAAGAGCCAGAACTTGAACAGCAGCGATGCCGCCAGGATACCGAGGGCGATATTGCTTATCACCGGTGATTTTTTACTGAAGAAAGAGGCAATGCTCTCCCGCAGGAAAGCGAACCCGATAACGATGATGAAAACCGATACCACGACACCGGCAACATACTCTATTCTGCCGTGACCGAAAGGATGATCTTTATCTGCCGGATGCGCGGCGATCTTGAAGCTCACCGCTGTGACGACCGATGATGCGGCATCGGCAAGGTTGTTGGCTGCATCGGAGGCGATGGCGACACTGTTGCCGAGGATACCGATGGTGATTTTTATGGCAAACAGCAGGGCATTGACGACGATCCCGGTTATTCCGGCAAGTATTCCGTAGCGGATGCGGATAAGCGGACGCTGGATTTGTTCCGGATTGCGGATATTGAGTTTTATCAGAAGTTCAGTCAGCATGAGGAGAGATAGAGCCGTTATTCATTATAAAGGCGGGGAGTGCCGGAACACTCCCCGCCGCAGGTGCATCGGGGATGTTTACTTTTTGGGAACTATGCGGTCAAATCCGGTGTAGGGGCGAAGCACTTCCGGAACGATGATGCTGCCGTCAGGCTGCTGATAGTTTTCCATGATACAGATGATCATACGATCCGTTGCGGCGGTCGCGCTGATGGTGTGGACATAGTCACGTTCCGCACCATCTTTGTAACGGATGTTGAGGCGGCGGCTCTGGAAGCTGGTCAAGTTGGTGTTGCTGGTAACTTCGCGGTATCCGCCGAAGCTGGGGAAGTAGGCTTCGATGTCATACTTCTTGTATCCGGGGGCACCGAGATCGCCGACACAGACGTTGACGACATGGTAAGGCAGACCGAGAGCCTGGAGGAGAGCTTCTTCGTTTTCCAGACAGAACTCATGATACTTGACGGAGTCTTCCGGTTTGCAGAAGATGATCTGTTCGACCTTGTGGAACTGGTGGACGCGGAAGATACCCCGGGAAGCGCGGCCGTAACTTCCGGCTTCGGTACGGAAGCAGGGCGTGTAGGCGGTGTAGCACAGGGGGAAGTCGGCGGCATCAAGCACGTCATCGGCGTGGTAACCGACCAAAGTCTGTTCGCTGGTTCCGATCAGGGCGAGGTCTTCACCGGAGAGGTTGTAAGTCTGGTCGGCGAAGAAAGGAAGATATCCGGTGCCGAAGAGAGTACGTTCTTTGGCGGCGCAGGGAGTCATGAACATGGTGAAACCGCGTTCCACCAGGAACTTCTGCACCCAGAAGAAGAACGCCTGCGCCAGCATGGCACCCTGACCCTTCCAGTAGTAGAAACCGGTCTGGGCGACTTTGGCACCGCGGGCGATATCGAGGATATCGAGATCTTCACCGAGCTGCTGGTGATCTTTGATCGGGAAATCAAAGGTGGGGATGGTTCCGACTTTGCGGAGTTCCACGTTGCCGGTGTCATCAGAGCCATCGGGTACATCCGGGGCAAGGAGGTTCGGCATACGGATAAGCACCTGACGGATGCGTTCCTGAAGTTCGTCAAATTTGCTCTCTTTTTCTCCGAGCTGAACTTTGATCTGTTTGACCTTTTCGCGGGCTTCGGGATTGGCGGCGCACTCTTTGCTGAGGCGGTTGCGTTCGCTGCGCAAATTTTCGATTTCCACGCCCAGAGCGCGGCAGTCGGCATCGAGCTTGACCAAACCGGCCATGTCTATGGGATAACCGCGACGGATGCAGTTCTGCTGAAGCATTTCCGCATTTTCGCGGATAAGTTTGATATCAATCATTTTTTATTCTCCAAAAAAGTAGTTGCAGTTGTTCAGAATTGGGGCATCGGGAACGCCGCCATGAATTCGGTGACCTCCTGACCGATGGCGCGGAGGGCGGCTTCATCGGTGCGGACGGCAACGGCACGGTCGATGAAGTCGGCAACGTTGACCATTTCCGCTTCCTTGAGACCACGGGTGGTGATCGCCGGGGTACCGATACGGATACCGCTGGTGACGAAGGGTTTTTCCGGGTCGAAGGGGATCATGTTCTTATTGGCGGTGATATGCGCGATATCGAGGGCGTTGGCGACCTCTTTACCGGTGGCGTTTTTGGGACGGAGGTCGATCAGAGCGAGGTGGTTGTCGGTACCGCCGGAGACGATACGGAAGCCGCGGTTTTGGAGTTCAGAAGCGAGCTTGGCGGCGTTGAGTTTGACCTGATGCTGATAAACTTTGAATTCCGGCTTGAGAGCTTCACCGAAGCAGACCGCCTTGGCGGCGATGACGTGTTCCAGAGGACCGCCCTGAAGTCCGGGGAAGACGGCGGAGTTGATCGCCTTGATATACTGTTCTTTACCGAGGATAAGACCGCCGCGGGGACCGCGCAGGGTCTTGTGGGTGGTGGTGGTCACCACGTCGGCGTAGGGGACCGGACTGGGATGTTCACCCGCGGCAACGAGACCGGCGATGTGCGCCATATCGACAAAGAGCAGCGCGCCGACCTTATCCGCGATAGCGCGGAGGCGGGGGAAGTCGATGATACGGGGATAGGCACTGGCACCGGCGAGGATCATCTTGGGTTTGCATTCGATGGCGAGCTTTTCGACTTCATCATAGTCTATCTGTTCGGTTTCGCGGCTGACACCGTAGGGAACCATATTGTAGAGTTTACCGGAGAAGTTGAGCGGGTGACCGTGGGTCAGGTGACCGCCGTGGTCGAGGCTCATCGCGAGAACGGTATCTCCGGGCTGGCAGAGCGCGGTGTAGATCGCCTGATTGGCACCGCTGCCGCTGTGGGGCTGGACGTTGGCGGCTTCGGCACCGAAAAGAGCTTTGGCACGTTCGATGGCGATGGTTTCGACTTTGTCGATAAATTCGCAGCCGTTGTAGTAACGCTTGCCGGAGTAACCTTCAGCATATTTGTTGGTGAGAACAGAACCCTGAGCGGCGCGGACGGCGCAGCTGGCGAAGTTCTCGCTGGCGATCAATTCGATACCGTCGCGCTGACGGATGGCTTCGGCATCGATGAGTTCGGCGATCTCCGGGTCGGCGACGCGGACAGCGGCGATATCATCGTAGCTCTTTTGTTCCAGTTTGACCAGGCGGGCGGTGTGGCGGGCAGCACCGCTGTACGGAGTGGAAAGGAAGATGTCGATCAGTTTGAGTGCGGCATCGGCGGTGGTGTCATCCGCACCGATGACGAGGGTGTTTGCACAGTTGTGCTGACGGGAGAGCTGAACATTTTTTTCGCTGGACGCCAACGCGGCGCGAACGCCGTGATAACGGTTGGCAACGATGCTCATTCCGACACCGGAACGGCAGATAAGAACACAGGCATCGGCTTTGCCGTCGGCGACTGCGAAAGCGGCATCGGCACCGAAATCGGAATAGTCGCAGGCATCGGAACTGTCCGTGCCGAAGTCGACGACCTTGAGACCTTTGCCGGAGAGGGTTGAACTGATGATTTTCTTCAGTTCGAAACCGCCGTGATCGGCGGCGATGGCGATGGTCATACCGTTTGCGTTGAAGTCAGTGATTTCTTTCATTCTCTTTACCTTTCAATAAAAGATTGTATGAATTAAATTATTGTATTGAAATTTTTCTGTTTCCGATAAAGTCCGCCAGTTTGAGCAGTGCCGGGCGCATGATGCTGAAAACTTTCCGGTAGCGGTCAACATCGCCGCCGAAGGGGTCGGGAACATCGCCGCCGCCGTTGAGATCCAGCAGACATTTTACTTTCTCCCGGCAATCGGGGAGGGCGCGGCAGATGGCTTCGGCATGGGAAGAACTCATGGTGACGATAAGATCGCTGCTGTCGATGAGTTCCACGCTCAATCTGCTGCTGCGGAAAGCGGACGCATCGATACCCTCATCCTGACGGAGAAGTTCCAGAGCCTGAGTGCTTATCGGCGTGTTGGCACACGCGGCGATACCGGCGGAACGCACCGTTACCCCGGAAAGTTTCCTGCGGGCGATCTCGGCGGCAAAAAAGCACTCCGCCATCGGACTGCGGCAGGTGTTGCCGGTACAGACAAAAAGCACTTGCATAAACTGAACAAACTCCTGAAAATATTGTCGATTATATAATATAGCTCCAAATTTGCATTATTCCAAATAGTTTTGCGGTTTTCTGTTGGAAGAATAGCGGACAATTTTCACATGGACACATTCAAAGTTGCCGATTTCGCACTTTCCATCCTCTCTCACACCGCCGCAGGGACCGAATTCCAGACCTTTAGGGCAGTTCTCCACGCAGACAAATTCGTGTTCCGGCAAGCGGCAGTGCTGACATCCCCGGCAGGATGCCAGAAGTTTTTTCATCAGGCGGTCGCGGGAAGCGCGGTGACAGTGGGCGTTGGCAAAAAACATTTTGCGCAGTTTCTGCCCGAAACGTTCACTCCGGGAGACGGGGAAAACTCCCGGATCGTTGCCGGTCGGCGGTTCGTCAAAGGGATAACTGCGGCGCAGGACACGGTCATAAAGGCGGTAGTTGTGCAGAGCATTGGTCATTTCAACACCTGCCTGATGGAGGTTGTATTCGTCGAGCCAATGTTCAAAACATTTGAACTCATCCAGAGCGGAACGCAGTTTTCTGGCGACGATCTCCGCTTTTCCGGGAGAGGTTACGCCGCTGACGATAACACCGCTTGCGCCCATAAGCCTTGCTCCTGCGGCTTGAAGTTCCAGCCGGCGGTATTGGGCGGCTTCAAACTGGGCACTGTTGCCGCAAAGTTCCTGTTCCAGAAGTTTGCGGAAGTCGCGGGAGATGCGCACACCGGGGACTTCTCCTGAAACGATACGTTCGACTTTGTCCGGTGTCAGCAGCGTGAGGCGCACCAGATAGGGGGTGTAGAGCCGGTTGCGGAGCATATACCAGGAGAGTGTCTGGATCTGAAGCATATCCCAGCCGGATTGAACGACCAGATATTCGGCACCGGAGGCGAGTTTCCGTTTCAAATTGCTGAGAGTTCCCCACAGCGCATCGGCGCGGTAGTGGAAGGGGTTGATGGTGCTGCCGGGGAAAAAGTCTTCGGCATCGCGTATCAGCTGCAAGCTGTTTATGGAACTTGTGAACTGGCGGGAACGGCACTCCCGGAGCGTTCGCGGCAGGGCATCGCCGGAGACGGTGGTGATGTTCCGGATACCGGCACCGGCGGCGTGTTTGAGTTCACTGATGATATCTTCTGTATCCCTGCCGGAACCGGAGAGAAAGGCGCAGTTGCAGTTGCGTTTGTTTTCCGGGAGCGCGGAGAGGAGTTCGATCGCGCTGAAAGAGGATTCCGGCAGATCGAGGATCGCCAGACCGCCGCAGAGGTCATCGAGGCTCCACATCTTTTCCGCCAGCGGCATTATCCGTTCCGCCGCCTGGACAATAGAACGCTCTTCTTCCGGAACGTGACATTCGGCAAGGTAGACAAATCGTCCTCCGGCGAGGGCTTTTTGCAGAGGGTTTTCGATTTTTTCCAGTGCGATATTAAGCTGTATTTCACTCATGGTTCGTTCCTGTCGATAGTGGTGTTTTTTACTCCGGGATCAAGGATGAAATAAACTCCCCCCAGCAGACTTACAAAAATCATTACTCCGGTCATCAGCAACTGGGCAGTCTCTCCGCTGCCGGAAGCTGTTCCGCCGGAACTGAGAATGGCGATCACGGTCAGGTCGCGCAGTCCGATGCCGCCGGGTGCCAGCGGTATCAATCCGGCGATATTGCCCAGATTTACCGCTGTCGCCAGCAGAAGTAAATTGGCTCCGGTCATCGGGAAACCGGTTCCTGAAAGCAGAAATATCATCGGGACAACCACCAGCAGATGCACAAAAAACACGCTTGCCAGTGTAAGGACAATCAACTGTCCCGGGGCTTGGGCGTAAAGGTCCGCCGCCGTGGTCATCCGGGTGACGGCGTTGCTGAAACGGCGGTCGACCCAATCCATCATCGCTTTGATAAAGGGGATTTTTTCAAAACTGCGGTGGAAAAATATCCCGATGGCGGCAGCAATGCCAAGTGTGCAGAGGGCCAGAATAAGATAAGCAAATATTTTCAGCTGAAACAACGATATCTCCACTCCGGGGATGCGGAGCTGCGGCAGCTTGTCCATAAACAACAGCAATAATACGATGGTCAAGCCGAAGAGTGCCGCCATACCGATGACCCGGTCGATGAAGACCGTGAACATTCCCTCCACCCGGCTGCCTTTTTTCTGCCGTTTGGCGAGCAGTCCCATCTTCACCACATCGCCGCCGATGGCACCGCCGGGGAGGATGAGGGAAAAAAATGTGCCCTGCATAGTGAGAGAAAGAGCTTCTTTGAACTTGATGTCGAAGTTTTGAAGTTTGGCAAGCTGCTGCCATCTCCAGGCGCATACCGCATGATGGGCAGCATAAAACAGTATTGCCGGAAGTACAAGTTTGTAATCAAACGCATGAAGACAGCTGTTGAGTTGCTCCCGGCTCTTCCAGATCAGGACACCGATAATGACAACGGCACAAAGCAGCCGGAGAACAAATTTTAAAATTTTAAAACTTCTGTGTTCTGTATCGCTCATGGTTGCACTCTTTTTTTCCTGAATTTGCTGTAATCATATAAATATAGCATGCGGGCGGAGATTTCTCAAACGGTTGAAGAGATTTTCTGCTTGAATAAATTTATTTTTGGTGATATATTTATCGGAAACCAGATATACAATGAAAGGTCAGGTCTTATGAAAATTACCAGAGAGATGATCACCAGCCCTGAAATGCAGGGTATGCACCGTGAAAGCTGCCGGTCAACGTTTTTCCATTTTGCCTCTGAAGAGCAGTCCCGTCTTTATTTCCGTGAGTATTCGTCCACGACCATGTCCCTGGATGGAAAGTGGCGTTTTGCTTATACTGAATCTCCGGAAAATATCGATGAAAGCTGTTATCAGGAAAATTTTGATGCTGCCGCATGGGAAGTTGTCAACGTTCCCGATTGTTGGGTGATGCGCGACAGTGTGCCGGATAATCCGCACTATACCAACATCGATATGCCTTTCAGTGCCACTCCTCCGGAAGTTCCGGAAAAGAACCCGACCGGAATATATCTGCGCAAATTCAATGTTGAAAAAGTTGCCTCCGACAAGCGTTACATCCTGCATTTTGACGGTGCGGAAAGCCTCTTTTTCTGCCATATCAACGGTGCGTTTGCCGGAGCTTCCAAAGATTCCCGCGGCGCAACGGAGTTTGATATATCAGCCTTGCTCCACGCTGGAACCAACACCATCGCGGTGACGGTGGTCAAGTGGTCGGACGGAACGTATCTGGAAGATCAGGATTACTGGTATATGCCCGGGCTTTCCCGCTCGGTCTATCTTTGTGAAATTCCGGTCGTTTCGGTTGCGGATGTCTTTGTCAAAGGCTTGCTGGATGAAGATTTGAAAAATGGTACGTTGAATTACGAAGTGATTATGGATTTGCCCTCCGACTCCGTTGCCCGCGATACCGTGATCACAGTTCGCCTCTACGATCCCGCCGGTAAAGAACTTTACTCCGGTGAACCGGAGTACAAGCGTATCCCGTTGGAACTTCTGGAATCCGCAATAAGAATAAATCTGCGCCGGTTCCTGGTCGCTTCGGAGGTGAAACTTTCCGATGTGCCGCAGTGGAACGCCGAAACGCCGCAGCTGTGTGTTTGTACCGTGGAGCTGCGGGATAAAAATGGAAACTTCATTGATGCTGTTTCGGTGCGTACCGGTTTCCGGCGGTATGAGGTTCGCGACCGGAAATTTCTGGTCAACGGTCAGAAAGTTTTGATTTGCGGCATGAACCGCCACGAACACCACGATACTTTCGGCAGAGCGGTTCCCTATGAAACACTGAAACTTGATCTGCTCACAATGAAACGTTTCAACGTCAACGCTATCCGGTGCAGTCACTATCCGGCGGCTCCGGAGTTTTACGATTTGTGCGACGAACTGGGTTTCTATGTGCTGGACGAAACCAATCTGGAACACCACGCTTTCACCGGTGACTTCTGTCAGAACCCGCGCTGGGCGGGAGCTTTTATCGACCGCGCCTGCCGCATGGTGGAACGGGATAAAAACCATCCGTGTATTTACGGCTGGAGCTTGGGCAATGAGTCCGGCTGCGGTGTCAATCACGCGGCGATGGCAGGCTGGATCCGTTGCCGGGACAACTCCCGTCTGGTGCATTATGAAGGTGCGGTGCGCGAGGATGCCACCTGGAAAACTCTGTCGGAAAACCGCGAAAAGGGCAAGTTCCTGTGGACATACAAAGCTCCGCCGGATACGATGACTGATTTCATTTGTCCCATGTATCCGCAAATCGCCCAGATCATCGAGTGGTCAAAGAGCCATGTGGAAAAACGCCGTCCGCTGATAATGTGTGAATACAGTCATGCCATGGGCAACAGCAACGGTTCTCTTTCTGATTACTTTGATGCGTTCAATAAATATGACGGCTTGCAGGGCGGTTTCATCTGGGAATGGATAGATCACGGAATAAAGCGCACGGCACCGGATGGCAAAGATTACTGGTGTTACGGCGGCGACTTCGGGGATACGCCTAACGATATCAACTTCTGTACCGACGGCATCGTCTGGCCTGACCGTACTCCGCATCCGGGGTTGTATGAATTCAAATATCTGGCGCGTCCGGTGAAGATCACCATGCTGGATAAGGAAAATCTCCGGATCAATGTTTTCAATGCCCGCAATTTCACCACTTTGGAGGATATCGAACTGCGCTGGAGTTTGAGCGTGGACGGCAAAGAGCTGCAAAAAGGAGCTTTCCTGCCCGGAGATATTCCGCCGCAGGGAGAAAAATCATTTACTCTGGCACTGGATGTGCCGCCGCTGCCCGGCGATTCCGTTCCGGTGCTGTTGATCCGTTCCGTCACGCGCAGTGAAAGCGTACTCGGAGATGCCGGCTTCTGTGTCGGGCATGACTTCTTCACGTTGACGCCTCCGGCGCATACCGCATTGCCGCCATTGGAAAAGGTCATCACCGGCGTGCGTTTTGATGCGGTCGAAAGTATTGTTTCCGCCGGAAAACTTGCCGCTGTCATCGGTCCTTCCGGCATCCGGAACATCACCTTCAACGGCGACAGACTCATGCTGCGCGGTCCCCGTTTGTCCGTGTGGCGCGCGCCGACAGATAATGACGGTCTTAAACTTCTTACCGCTCCGCGCGATGCCGGAAACCGGGTTTACAAAAAGTGGTGTTCGCTCGGCTTCCACAAGGTGAAGATGATCCCCGATCGCTATGCCGCTCTGCCGGATGCGATCCTTTGCCGCGAACTTGGTATCGCTTCCGGATGTGACAGTGATGAGTTTGAATTCACCCAGCAGATCCGTCCGCGTGAAGATGGAGCATTGGTCTGCGATTTTGAATTTGTGGTTCCGGCATATTTTGACGACATTCCGCGCATCGGCGTGACGATGGAACTTCCGGGAACGCTGACGGAGATAGACTACTGGGGACTGGGCCCTATGGAAAACTATCCCGACCGCAAAGCCTCTGCAGTTCCCGGACGTTATAAAACATCGGTCAAAGAGATGTATACTCCTTACATCATGCCGCAGGAAAACGGTGCCAGAACCGGAGTGCGCTTTGCCGCGTTTTACGATGCGGCAAAAGAACACGGCTTACTGGTCGTTCCCGCCAATGAGATGATTTTCTCCGCGTTGGAATACAGCATCGATGCCATGACCGCCGCGCATCATACCTGTGATTTGAAAGCGGACGACCGGATATATCTCAACTGCGACCTCAAACAGCGCGGACTGGGAACCGCCAGCTGCGGTCCCGGTCCTTTGGAACAGTACAAGATCCGCCCCGGCATCTACCGGATGCGGCTGATCTTCAAAGCGTTCAAATGCGGTGAAGATGCGGCGCAGCTTGCCTGGCAGCTGCGGAATTTCTGATTTGATGCAGGACGACGGGAGTTGGTAATTTGGATCACCGATTGAAACAACGCATATCGCTGCTTATTGCGGCGGTGTTCCCCATCTTTTCCGGGATGCTGTGGGGCGGCTTCTGGCTCAACGGCATCTCCGGGATGGAGAATTTTTCTTCCGGCTTTGCGGCATTGGCTCTCGCATTTGCCGCCGGGACACTGTTTTCCCGGCTGCGGGGGATCGGTGTCGGAAAACTTGCCGTCTGGGGGATCGCGTTTTATCTTTATTTGAATTTCAATTTACTTTTTCCGGCGGCTTTTTACTTCGGCATGACCGGTATCGACCGGAAGCGTGACCGTTACGGAGTGTTTTTCGCCTCCGGATTTATTTCCGGCGGTTTGCTGGGAAGTTTTTTCGGGTTCCCGATGTTGATGCTGATTTTGCTCAGTGCCGCTCAGTTCCCGGTCAATACCGGAGTGCTTCACCGGCGTTTGCCGGAGAATAAATTTTGGCGTCGCGTTGCCAAAGTTATCAATGCGGCAGCTTTTATCGGTGTTATCTGTGCCAGCACCTTGTCATTTGACCGCGACATCCGGAACTTGAAAAACAGTTCCGGCGCATCCGATATAACTTTGTTGTGCGCGTTGGGCATGAGTAATAAAGCGGATGCGACGATGCTGATGGTCTCCCGCAGTCCGGTGCAGAAGCGTTCGCCCTGGCTGGAACTGGTCAGTTCACGGGTGAACCGGATATCTCCGGTAAAGCGCATTACCGGAATGTATGATGTTATCTTTGTCGAAGATATTCCCGCCGATGCTTTCAACACCCCCCGGCATTATCTTGCTTCTCTTGCGAAGGATGGCATCCTTGTACTGCCGGTGGAGATGTGCCGGAAAATCCCGGAACTGCAATGGTTGACGATACCCTCTTCACTTGAGACAACTGCGGTCTATGCGGCGGCGAAGAAACAGGGGAAGATCTCCCTTTCCGGCGATATGATCGAACAAAACATTTTGCAGATATTGGAGAACGAGGGTACGGATGATCTTCTGCTGCGGGGGGCTCTTTCCGGTTCTCTGGCGGCATTTGAACCGCAAATTCCGGAAACGGTATCGGTTCTGCCGCGCGAAGATTTCCGCTACTTTCTGCTGGGGGTGGTCGTTGTGCTCATCCTTGCGGAATTATTGTGTCACAAGTTGGCTTTCCGCGACAATATCTGTGTTGCACAGTGCGCTTTTGCCTTCGCTCTGATCTCCGGAGTTCTGCTCAGTGAAAATCATATCTCCGGAAGTGTCGAATACGGCTGGCTGCTCTCTCTCCTTGCCGGAACGGTGATTTTTGTTCAATTTTCCGCCCGGGAACGGGCATTGCGCGGCATGATCTTTATCGCTCTTGCTGCGGCATGGATATGGTATTTTTTCCCGGGTATCGCTTCGGCGATCCCGGCTCTGCTGAGTGCCGGTATGGTGCTGGCGTTCCGGCAGCGTTTCTTTGGGCGGGAGCATCCCCGGACCGGGGTCGACTGGCAGACGATCCTTACGGTGCTGGCGTTATCCTGCGGTGTTTTTCTCGGCAGCAGTATGCCGGATGCGGTAAAAGAAATTCTGGCGGCGGCGAATGTGATATATTTATGGTCGTTGATACGTTCCTGAAATTTAAAAAAAGGTGACATTATGAAACTCTGTGCAATTCAAATCCCGTTTGCCCATTCTCCTGCGGATGCGGAAAAGTCGGTCGCTATGGCTGTTTCTGCGCTGGATAAGTGCGACAGCTCCTGCGATATAATTCTTACTCCGGAATACTCCAATGCTCCGGCGGCATTCCCGCAGGGCGAATGTATCCCGTTTGCGCAAGCTCATACCGCCGCCCTTGTTTCCGCCGCGTGCAATGCCGCCAAACGCTGCAATGCGATCGTCGCAGTGAACTATGTATGCGAAGCCGAACCCGGCTTGTTCCGCAACACGACCGAAATCTTTGACCGCAACGGCATCAGTGCCGGCCGTTTCTTTAAACAGCATCTTCCGCGCGCTGAAAAAAATATCAACATGCTCGATGAAGAGTACACCCGCAGCTTCCGTTCTCCGGATATCGTGGAAATCGACGGCATCCGTTTCGCTTTCCTCATTTGTTACGACACCTATTTCAGCGAATACGTTTCCCATATCGCCCACCGGCATCCGGATGTGATCCTGGTGTCGAGTTTCCAGCGCGCTGAACGCAAAGATATTTTGCGGATGCAGAATCAGCATCTTGCGTTCAACTGCAACGCCTATGTACTGCGGGCTTCGGTTTCCATGGGCGAAGATGCCGTTACCGGCGGAAATTCAATGGCGGTTTCTCCCGATGGAACCATTCTCGGCGAGTTCGGCAACCAGTGCGGGATCTTTTCCTGCAATGTCGATGATGTCAAGTGGAAATTTATGCGTTCCAACAGTTTCGGCGGTAAACTCATCCCCAACGATCAATTCATCGAACAGGCCCGTGCCACCTGGGCGTACCGTCCCGGCGGCAGTATGACCGTCGAAAGTGATGCCAATATGCCTTATC
>JAFVZN010000005.1 GCA_017508135.1 Lentisphaeria bacterium
AGCCAAGCTCAGGAGGTGCGCGGTTCAGTACGATGCAACGCATCGGCTGGACTGCGAGAAGCGCGGCGAAGCGACGATTTTTTGCCGAAAGTTTACTTTCAAGGCAAAAAAATCGGAGATACGCCCAAGCGCACCTCCGTGATCACGGCAAAAAAATGGGGTGGCTGATCGGACTCGAACCGACGGCCTTCTGGGCCACACGCGAGGGCGACAGCCCGAAGCGAGCCGGAGTGGAGCGACGGCAACCACCAGCCAAGCTCAGGAGGTGCGCGGTTCAGTACGATGCAACGCATCGGCTGGACTGCGAGAAGCGCGGCGAAGCGACGATTTTTTGCCGAAAGTTTACTTTCAAGGCAAAAAAATCGGAGATACGCCCAAGCGCACCTCTGTGATCACGACAAAAAAAATGGGGTGGCTGATCGGACTCGAACCGACGGCCTTCTGGGCCACAACCAGACGCTCTAACCAACTGAGCTACAGCCACCATTTTTCTGTTTTCATAAGATAACCCCATTTTAGTGATTTTTCAAGTCGAAAAAAAATTTTTTTGCCATATTTTTCATCCTCCGCGGGGAAAACAACGGGAAAGAGAATTTTTTCACTCTTGTCCCATAAAAGATCAAACCGCCCTCTTTCGCCCGCGCAAACAACGGCAAAAACCGCTGTTTTTGAAAAAACATGGGATATTTCTGATTTTTTTAATGATTTTTTTCATATCGCACTTGAATTTTATGCAGAGGTATGTTTCATTATGTGTAATGCAAGTATACCGGAGAAAAAAATGTCCGGGCAACCAAGTACAGGAGTATTGAATGAAGTATTATACTGAGGATCACGAGTGGATCGAGATCGTGGGTTCAGAGGCGACAGTCGGAATTTCCGAATATGCAGCCAACAACATCGGCGAAGTAACATTTGTCGAACTGCCGGAAGAAAATGATGACTTTATTGTCGGTGATCGTTTGGGCGGAGTAGAGTCAGTAGATGCTTCCAATGATATTTACGCGCCTATCAGCGGCACGGTTTCTGTTGTCAACGAGCTACTGGTGGACGAACCGCAGCTGATGTCCGAATCTCCTGAAGATAAGGGCTGGATCTGCCGTCTCACCGACTTCGACACTTCCGATGTCGATGATATGATGAACGAGGAAGATTACCTCAAGTACATTGACGAGTTATAATTTGCTGAGTGCGCTATGCAGGAGCGTTATTTCACAGTAAAAAACAAAGCCGGAATTCATTGCCGCCCGTCGGGTGTGATCCTGGCGGCAATGAAAAACGAGTTTCCCGACCATCGGTTCGAGGTAACTAATCCGGCTGGGGTATGTTTGGAAATCAACAATATGCTTGCCCTGCTCACGCTGGAACTGACGTGCGGTACCCGAGCAACGCTCCGCGTGGAGG
The DNA here is from genome assembly GCA_017508135.1 of Lentisphaeria bacterium. GTDB lineage: Bacteria > Verrucomicrobiota > Lentisphaeria > Victivallales > Victivallaceae > UBA1784. The sequence continues at coordinate 1,405 of JAFVZN010000005.1, forward strand.
GGATCGACGAAGAGCTGGCGGTAAAAAGGATCGGGGACCTGCTGGAATTTGAATTTGATTTCCCCCCGAAAAGATGAACACCGCCCCCCAAACACAACAGCACAACGGCGATTTGTCCGGCGCGGCGTGGTACCGCCGTCCTGATTTCTGGTTTTGGCTGATCGCGGCGTGCGGTTTACTCTTCCGTCTGGAGTATCTGCGGGAATTTTCGCTTTTACCGCACTTTGACATGGCGATCGGTCCGGATGTACAGGATTACTACGACCGGGCGCAGGAAATACTTTCCGGAAAAATATTTCCGGCTTCACCGGACATCCACGCGCCGCTGTATTCGACCTTTCTCGCCGCCCTCCTCCGCCTGACCGGAAACAGTGTGGCATGGGTGCGCGCCATCCAGTTACTGCTGAATTATGCGGCATGGTTGTGGCTGTGCCGCATCCTGCGTAACGCCGGAGCAAATATGCGGGTGATACTGATATTTCTATCTCTTGCGATGTTTACGCCGGTGTTGCTCTTCCACCAGAGCGAACTGATTTCCGAATCACTGCTGATACCGTTATTGGCAGGCGCGATCTATTTTCTCTACAACGCGGACAGCAATAAAAATCCGGACAGACAACATTTTTCCGCAGGTTTATGCTGCGGTCTTGCCATATTGACCCACGGCTTCATGTGGGCATTTGCCGCAGCAGAAGCGGGATACCATCTTTATATGCGCCAATGGAAAGCGGCGGCGATGATATTGTGCGGCGTGGCGGTGATGACTGTTCCGGTGATATTGGCAAAAAGTATATATTATGAACGCTTTACCACCTTGCAGCAAAATTCCGCCTTCAACATCTGGCTGGGAAACAATCCGGCTGCCGACGGCGGCTGTTATCTGCGCCCCGGCAGCGCGTGGGAAAGCGAACACCGCACCGCCGAAGCCGAAGCTGCCGCGAGAAAAATTTCCATCGACCGCCTCTACTGGGAGCGGATGGGAAAATTTTATCTCTCCACCCCCGGCGCACTGCTCCGCTTACCGCTGAAAAAATTGTGGAAACTGCTGCTGCCGGTGGAGTTCATTTCCGGCGCAGATTCTCCGGCGATGATATATAAAACCCCGCTGCAATACTATCTGCGCGGTGTCGCGGTCATCCCCAGCATCCTCGTACTTGCCGGCATTGTAATGCTTATATATAAACGCGGCGAGAAAAAATATATCCATTTTTACCTTCTCCCCGCCGCATTGGCTCTGGCGCAAATATTGACTGTTACCAGCGGCCGTTACCGCGTTCCCCTGATGCCCGGTGCTTTGCTTCTCGCAGCTGCAACGGCGGCGACACTGAACAAAAAACAACTCTTCACCGGAACCGTTGCCGCATTGGCACTGGCTGTATTTTCCCTGCCGACACCGCCACGGCTCGACCCGGAAGAACGTTCCATCATGGGCGAAGTCTACTTCCGTCAGGGAAAATTCGACTTGGCTGACCCCGCACTCGAATTTGCCTCGCGCCACATCGACGACCCGACACGCTTTGCCAATATGCGCGGCATCATCGCGGAAAAACGCGGCAATATTTCCCTGGCAAAAAGTTTTTATCTTCAAGCACGCTCCCCATATAATCCCCAGGGACATTTCAACTGCGGTCTGCTGTTGAGCAACGATACCTCCGTAAACGACCTGCTCCTGGCAAACGCCATGCTCGTCGAAGGATTGAAAATCACCCCCGACCGCCCGGATATCTGGAACCAGATCGGCATCAACTTCGTCAAACTCAACAACCTGAAACTGGCTGAAGCCGCCTTCGCCCGCGCCGTAGAACTCTCCCCCGCACACCCCGGCTACCGCAAAAACCTGAACTTCACCCGTTCCCGCTGAGCGGGGACGATCTTCGGGGAGGGGGGGAACCTCTTTTCACGGGAAAAGAGGTTCCCCCCCCTCCCCCCTTCGAGAAAAGCGGGGTATGTTTGCTCCCGTTGGTCGCAAACGGAGAAAGATGAGTATGGGAATGGGAATAAGGATATATCTGCTCCATTTTTGGACAAAAAATTTTCCGGTTTTCCCAAAGTGATAAGGTTTGATTTTTATGGGACAACTGTGATATTTTTATACTTCCACTTGACAAAAACGTTTTAAGGTGATATATTTTTAGGTTTCAATCAGGAGTAATCAATATGAACCTTGAACAAAATTATTTGCGTGAACGTACCGGTTCCATGCGCCAGATGGCTTACATCCGCCGCGCCGTACTCGAAGACGGCAAGGGCAGAAATATGCGCGTCATGGAAATTTCCAACGGAAGTGGACTCGATTTTACCGTCTATCCCGACCGCGGCATGGACATCGGAGAAGCAAAATTCAAAGGTGTGCCGCTGGCATGGATGACTCCCAACGGCCCGGTCGCTCCGGATTTTTACGAAGCCGAAGGCTTGAACTGGCTCCGTTCTTGGAGCGGCGGTCTGCTCACCGGATGCGGCTTGATGAACGTCGGCGGTCCCAACCGTTCCGGCGGTGAAGAACACGGTCTGCACGGCAGATTATCCCATACTCCCGCCGGTCAGGTAAACAGTTCCGCCCGCTGGAACGATGACGGCATTTATGAACTCAAAATAGACGGCGATATCCGGGTCAGCCGGGTTTTCGGCAAAAATCTGCTGATGACCCGCACCATCCGCACCGCTCTCGGCGACAACTCCATTGAAATCGAAGACCGCGTGTGCAACGAAGGTTTCCGGGTGACACCGTTCATGCTCCTTTATCACATGAACTTCGGCTTCCCTCTGGTGAACGAAAACACTTATCTGGAGTGCGTTGAACACAAAGTCACTCCGCAGAACGCCATTGCCGCCGGAGGTTTCCGCGAGTGGCGCCACGCCGAACCGCCGCAGATGGATTTCGTCGAACAGGTATTCTACCACGACATCCCCGCCGATGAAAACGGTATGGCACATATTTCAATGATAAATCCGGACTGCAAACTTAAACTTACCGTCTCCTACCGCACAGCAGAACTGCCCTATCTGGTGCAGTGGAAGCAGATGGGGTGCGGCGAATATGTCATGGGACTGGAACCTGCCAACTGTTACCCGGAAGGTCAGGAGAACTTTGAGAAACGCGGGTTGCTCAAACTTCTCTCTCCCGGCGAAGTGGTCACCACCAAAGTCAAGGTTTCAATAGAAGAGTTGGCAAATTGATGAAAAAATTGAGCAAACAGGCAAAAAAATCCCGGTTGTACTTTTTTATCGAAGCACTGGGATGCCCCAAGAATCTGGTGGAAGCGGAAATCATTTCCGGCGCGATGATAAGTCACGGTTACGGAATAAGTTTCGTTCCGGAAGAAGCAGATGTGTGCATTATCACCACCTGCGGATTTTTGCCGTCAGCCCGCAGTGAAGCGGCAGATTCCATCGCCGGAGGCGTGACCTGGAAAGCGCAAAGTCCCAAACGGAAACTGGTTGTCGCCGGCTGTTTGCTCAATCACGCCGATATTGATAAATTCAAAGCGCATTTCCCGGAAGTTGACCTGTGGGTCCCGGTGAATGATACCGCGCGGATAGCGGACTTGCTGGCAGGAGAAACCGCCCATGGCGATAAAGATGGGATAACTTTCCTTGCCGATGAAACCATGCCGCGTTTGCAGTTCACCCTCCCGCACGTTGCCTATTTGAAAATATCCGACGGCTGCAACAACCGCTGTTCCTACTGCGCGATACCCGAACTGCGCGGAGCATTGCGCTCGCGCAATATCGCCGGGATCGTGAAAGAAGCCCGGCAGTTGATCGCCAACGGTGTCAAAGAACTGGTCGTTATCGCGCAGGATCTGACCGCTTTCGGGCAGGACGCTCCGGAAAGGAACGAAAATGCCGCGATGCTTCTGAAAGAACTCGATGCGCTGGACGGAGAATTTTTCCTGCGTTTGCTCTACACCCATCCTGCTCACTACACCGATGAATTTATTGACGTCATTGCCAATGGCAAACATATTCTTCCTTATCTGGATATGCCGCTTCAGCACATCAATGACCGGATACTTGCGGCAATGAACCGCCACATCGACCGGGCGGGCATCGAAGAACTTCTGACCAAACTCCGCGCGCGCATACCGGGCTTGGTGTTGCGTACCACCTTTATCACCGGACTGCCGGGAGAGAGCGATGCGGAATTTGACGAGTTGTACGAATTTGCCAAAAAGTGGAAGTTCGACCGTTTCGGAGTATTCTCTTTCGCTCCGGAACCGGGAACCCCGGCTGCCGGTATGCCGGATCAGATCCCGGCGGAAGTGGCTGATGCCCGCGCCAAAAAGCTGTTGAAATCCCAGATCGAACGGATGAAGCGGGCGCAGAAAAAGCTCATCGGAACCACGGTGACGGCGATTTTCGATTATGTCGATGACGAATCCGGATACGGTATCGCCCGCGGTGCCGCCGATGCTCCGGACATCGACAATGTCATCTACTTTGTGCCGGATGATGACCTCGCTCCCGGCGATGTGCTGAATATCCGCATAACCGGAGTCAGCGGAACCGATTTAACAGGAGTTATCGAACTGTAACTTGCAAGCAAAACTGTTTTCAACAGAAGAATGAGATAAAGTTTCAAAAAAGGGAAAAAAACATGGCAAATCTTCGCGACATACCAAATATTCTCACCGTCAGCCGGATTTTTGCGGTTCTTATTTTCGTTGCGATGGCATCGGTCGCCCATTTGGAAGCAATGGGTGATAAAAGTTACGTCTGCACGATGCGCATTGTTGCAGTGGTGCTGGCACTGCTTGCCGGACTTACCGATCTGCTCGACGGCTATCTGGCGCGGCGTTTCCACTGGATAAGTGACTTCGGCGCGTTGATGGATCCGCTTGCCGACAAGATCTTTGTCACCGGAACCATGCTCATCGCCGTCGAATACCGGCTGATCCCGGCGTGGATCGCGATCGCCGTACTGTTCCGGGAGTTTATGGTCACCGGCCTGCGGACACTTGCGGCAAAGAAACAGATCGTCATCTCCGCCGACCGTTGGGGAAAACTCAAAACCGCCATGCAGATGACTATGCTCGGACTTGCCGGTATCGCCTGGGTCATCGAAGGGAACAACAGCGAACCCTATTTCTATAACACCTGCATCTGGGGCATCCGCATCTGGTACGTCTGGATGGCATACCTGACGGTGATCGTACTGGTGACTTTGCTCTCCGGGTTGGGCTACTTCATCCGCTATCGCAAACTTTTCACAGAACAGCTTTAACACGGAGCGATCTTACTTGCTCCCGCTGGCCTTGTCGGCGGACTCAGCCTCGGTCGAGGACGGCAGTCCACTCCCTCGGCTTCGCCTTGACAAAACCACCGGATAGCGGCGCGATATCGCTCCTTACCAACTGGCATTGCGCCTGTCGTCGGGCTAAACGCCCGACAGGCGGAAGGTAGCTTTTGATTACGCCTGACGGCGTTTTTTTTCGGAGGATGCCGGGCTGACAGCCGCGACAACAGAGAAAACAAAATACTCCGCTTTTTTTGAAAAGGGGTGAGGGTTTGGGAGAGGGGGAAAACTTTTTTTCTCGTGAAAAAAAGTTTTCCCCCTCTCCCAAAATCTTCTCAACGCTTATCCGATAAATGGATACGTAACGGCTCCGAGGATGGCGGAACCGATAATGACTTTGGTGGTACTGACTTTGAATTTAGCTATGCACAAGCATGAAAGTGCCATTATCACGGCTCCGGAGATGGAGAAGCGGAAGTTTTCAATGCCGCCGCCGATGAGCTTCCACGGTCCCCCGCCGGGGAAGACGGAAAGTTCCAGAAACACTGTCACCGCGTAGAAGATCAATGCAACAGCCGCCAGCCGCGCCCCGTACAATATACCTTTGAGCAGCGCGGTTTCCTGATATCGTTTTATCAGCGACACGGCAAATCCCGCCAGTATCAGCGTTGGGAAAACCAGACCGCACGTTGCGGCAAGCGCACCCCAGAAGTGGTTCTGGATAAACCCGATAAAGGTCGCCGTATTGATACCGACCGGTCCGGGGGTCACCTGTGAAACGGAAACCAGATTGCCGAAGCGTTCCGGAGTGAGCAGTTTTCCCTCTCCGACAAATTCGGCGATGAACAGCGGAATAAGCATATATCCGCCGCCGAAACAGAGCAATCCGAATTTGGCGAATTGATAGAACAAAATCAGCAAACTCATGATTTTTCTCCTTTTACCGGCACGGCGATGCGGCGTTTCACCACCATGGTATAAACGACACCGAAGACCATTCCGCTGACGATGATCGCCGCCGGGTGGAGCTTGAACATCGCCGCAAGGAAAAACACACATACGGCGACAGCTTCAACGATACCGGAAATCCCCTTTTTCGCCATCCTGTATGCGGTGACGACGATCAATCCGGTAACACCGGCGCGCACTCCGGCGAATGCTCCGAGATAATACGGATTATCCGGCGAAAGTCCGGGAAAAAACCATGCGATCATCACGATCACCACAAACGAGGGAAATATCGCTCCGGCGAGCGCGCACAAAGCTCCGGCAAATCCGGCGACTTTCATTCCGATATAAACGGCAGAATTCGCCGCGATTATCCCCGGCACCGTCTGGGTCAACGTCACCATATCGAGGATCTCATCTTTGGTCAGAAGTTTTTTCCGGACCGAAAATGTATCTTCGATCACCGGGAGCATCGCCAGTCCGCCGCCCACGACCAGTGCCGCGATTTTGGCAAAGGTGAAAAACAGCAGCCACAACCGGCGCGGAAACGATAACTTGTTTTCCTCACTCATTGAACATCTCATCCAATTTCACGCACCGCTGGCAAAGTGCCATATCCGCCAACACCAGTGCCGCCATCGCTTCAACGACCGGCACGATGCGCGGCACGATGCACGGGTCATGCCGTCCGGTGATCTCGATTTCGCACGCATTACCCTGATCGTCAACGGTCTGCTGAACTTGGGCGATGGATGGAGTGGGTTTCACTGCGAGGTTGAATTCGATAACATCGCCATTGGATATACCGCCTAAGATTCCGCCTGCATTATTGGTGACAAATGGCGGTTCCCCCGGGGAAAGCGGATCGTTGTTCATACTGCCGTACATGGAGCAAACGCCGAATCCGGCACCGAATTCGATACCTTTGACCGCCCCGAGCGACAGCATCGCGTGGGCAAGGAGCGCATCAAGTTTATCAAAGACCGGTTCACCCCATCCGCCGGGAACACCGTATATCCGGCAGCCGACTTTGCCGCCTACACTGTCTTTGCGTTCAGCGGCGGCGGCGACCTCAGCGATCATTGCTTCTGCCGCCTCCGGATCAGGACAGCGGGCAGAATTCTCTTCTATCTCCGACGGGATGAACTTTTCCGCTTTGACCATTCCGATCTGCAATGCGTAAGCGCAAATGTCGATTCCCAGGGTTTTGAGAAACAATTTGGCAACAGCACCGGCGGCGACCCGCGCGGCAGTCTCTCTGCCGGAGGAACGTCCGCCGCCGCGCACATCGCGGATGCCGTACTTGACATGATAACCGTAATCCGCATGACCGGGACGGAAGGTGTGTTCCAGTTTGGAATAATCCCGGCTGCGCTGGTCGGTGTTGCGGATGATGATGGTCAACGGTGTACCGGTGGCGATACCGTTCAACACGCCGGAGACGATCTCCGGAGCATCCCCCTCCTGCCGCGCCGTAGTCAATGCCGACTGTCCGGGACGGCGGCGGGCAAGTTCATACTTCAAAAAATCGGTATCTATCGGCAATCCTGCCGGAACACCGTCGATTATCACGCCCAGAGCTGCGCCGTGGGATTCGCCGAATGTGGTTATACGGAAACGGGTTCCGAAACTGTTACCGCCCATGATGATCCACTTCCTGTCACATTACGGAATCCGGGCGGATGATCTGCGTACCGACACCGTTGGCAGTAAAAATTTCCAGCAGCAGCGAGTGGCGCAGCCGTCCGTCGATCATGTGGACTTTGTTGATACCGTGGTTGAGAGCTTCAGCGCAGCTCTGCACTTTGGGCAGCATACCGCCGGAAAGGATACCGTCCGCGCTCAACTGCGCGATCTCGCTGGTGCAGATGGTCGGAATGACGGAACTTTCATCTTCGCGGTTGGCAAGGACACCGGGAACATCGCTGACAAAGACCAGTTTTCTCGCGCGGAGAGCTTTGGCGATCTCGCTGGCGGCGGTATCGGCATTGATGTTGTAAACCTGACCGCATTCGCCGGTTCCCAGCGGAGTGACCACGGGGATGCAGTTGGATTCAAGTGCCTCACAGATGGCGGAAACATCGACACCGGTGACTTTACCGACAAAGCCGATATCCTCCGACTTTCCGGTGACCGGGTCGGTGGAAAATGTCCTCGCCGCGCGCAGTACACTTTTGCCGGAAACCGGGCGCATCCTGCCGCCGGCGGCGTCTCCGAGTTCGACCAGCTGGGCGTTGACCTGATTGTGCAGAACATCATCCACAATGCGGATGGTGCGTTCATCGGTGTAACGCAAACCGTTGACGAATTTGACCGGTATATCCTGTTTCTTCAATTCAGCAGAGATCGCCTTGCCGCCGCCATGCACCACGACCGGCTTGATACCGATAGCTTCCAGCATGACGATATCGCACATGGCACCGCGCACCAGTTCGGGGTCCTCCATCACGCTGCCGCCGAATTTGATAACGACGACTGAACGGCGGAACTTCTGGATAAAGGGCAAGGCTTCGACCAGAACTGAGGCTTTACTGATAAGATCATTCATTTTTGCATCCATATTCATCTCCATTTCATAACATCTTCCAGACGGATCTTGGGAACCGTCAAGGTATCGTTTTCATCAATATAATATGCCACACTTTCACCGGCTGAAACATCCACACTGCGCGGAGTTTCCGCCGGATATCCGACCGCTGCCAGATAGACTATTTTGTCACAACCGAGCAGCTTTTCGATCGCGTCGCGGTCGATGGCTCCCAGCCAGCAGCAGCCCAAACCGGCATCACAAGCGGCAAACTCGATGCTCTGCACCGCCGCACCGGCATCGGCGCACAAGAGTTCCGACAACTCATCTTCCGTCGTGGTGATAACGATGAACGCCGCAGGAGAACTCTCTTCCGGCTGCGGAGTACGCCGGGGCTGAACCAATCCCGCCCAACGGGTGTGTTTCAACACTTCCAGCACCAGTTCCGGGGTGCGGACGACGGTGTAGCGCAACCGCTGTTTGTTGGATGCGCAACTGGCGACACGCGCGGCATCGACCAGCGCGGCAAGAGTTTCGTCGGCAACGGCTTTCTGTTCAAACAGCCGGATGGTACGGCGGCGTTTCAACAACGCGGAAAATTCCATAACTTCAATTCTCCTCACCCGTCAAGCTGAGTATCTTGCGGTAATCCGCGATCTCAAGCAGTGCGCTCTGCACCTGACGAATCTTCCATTCGATGTGCCACTTGTCACCGACATACTCCATGCTCGGTTCCCATCCCAGACGGGAATCAGCTTCCACCAGCGGGATGGCACTTTTGGCATTCTCGATTTCGGCGTGAGCCAACGCTTCGATCTCATCAAGGATCATCAACCCCTCTTCCGCAGTAAAGATGTTCTGGATATCCCGGTTCAAACACCACCACTTTTTGGTGTTGTAACAGGTTTGCAAAGCACAGCGGATAAAACGGCCGAGATTGAGTTCGCGTTCCAGAAGTTCACGGTTATTCTCCGGAGCGGAAGCGAGTGCCGCTTCGTAAAGGGCAATACCTTCGTCCCAGAGCCGGAGAAATTCCACAATGCCCTTGAGTTCGTTGGGATAACGCAGTGCCGCCGGAAGCTGATTGATATTCTCATACGGCTGATACAGCGTCTTGACGATACCGCCGCCGAAATGAGCTTTGGGATCAGCGGGGAACGGTATCTCTTTTTTGCCCATGGTACGGGTGATATTCACCTGAAAGATAAGCGGATACGCCGGTCCCACCCGCAACGGACCATACTGGTCTTCATTGGTCGCCGGAAGATAATCGAACGCTTCGCTCCACTTCTGCCATGCTCCGAGCAGATCCTTTGCCCCGGCACCGGCACGCCGCTGTGCCAGCACCTTCAACATCTCATCCGGATCGCACTGCGGCGAGTTGAAGTACGCTTTGCCGAGTTCAGTTATCACTGACGGGAACCAGCCGTAATGGTGGCAGTCGTAAAAGGCATCAAGATTGCACTCTCTGCGGAAACGGTCAAGCTCTTTGAAACGGGTTATCCACCGCTGCGGAACGGGGACATAGGGTATCACGCCGATATCCCAGGTGGCTCCGGCAGTGTTCGCCGTGGACAACAGCGGGATATTGAACTCCGCCGCCGCCTGACATTCAGTGGAAAAGTAGTATCCCGGCTTTGCGGCGACGATGGAGTAATCCATCACCCGGCGCATCTGACCGAATACCATAAGTTTGGAAAAGATATCGTAGGTCACCTGAATGGTGATGCCTTCGGGCAGGTTTTCCAGAAACTTTTTCCGCATTTCCAGCGGTGACCAGCCCCAGTTGTAGGTGTTGAAAATGATTTTGGCGTGGGGAACCGCTTTGCGTACCGCATCGCGGATACGGGTCAGAAATGCCGGATAATCACTGCACGGCCACCAGCCGGGACTGGGTTTGACATCGGGGATGCCGTAGTAAAAGCTCTCTTTGCGGTGTTTTCCGGTGGTGGCGGGATCCTTGCTGGGGAACTCCGCACTTTCCCCTACCAGCATGACACCGGCGACACCGGAAAATTTTTCCAGCAGCCGGGTGTAGACGTTTTCAAAGAATGTCACCGCATCCGCATCGTCCGGATGCTTGAAGCTGGGCAGATAGGCATAAAGGTAAACTTCGATGTCGTACTTTTTCGCACGTTCGATCAGATCGTTGAAGTCGAGATAACCGATATTGGTCTGGTTTTCGCCGCGGCAGAAGACGGCGATGGCATCGAAACCGGCGTGCATGATCGCGTTCAAATGCGAATCGGGGAAGAGTTCGATTCCCCATCCGGAGTGGACGATGCGCGGAGAGATCAGCTTCTCCCGGCGCACCACACCGAGTTTCAAACACGGCGCGCCGCGCCGGTTCATCAAATCTTCGATATAAACTCCGCCGCGCCGGATACCGCCGACGGTCGCAGAGGTGATGACGATCTTATCCGCCGTCACCTCCAACTCAAACGCGCCATTGAGCAAACCGGAGTTTCCGTCAAGTTTCAATACGATACCGGTATCGCCGTCCCAATCGGGAACCAGCGTGATACCCATGCTGATCTGGAAGAAATCCTCCAGATCGCGCACGGTCTCTCTGACCGCTTCCGGTGCGGAGGCGGAAGCGGATATCCGCCACGCGGATGTGATTTCACACTCATCCGCCTGTCGGGGACAAGTTGAATCGTTTACATTACACTGATGAACGATATCAATGCGCTTTCTGAACTCATAGCTGCGTTCATTTTTCAACATGATGACCTCCGGCAGTTCGGTGAAAATTGAAATTTATTTGACAAGATTACGCATCTGCGGGAAGAGAATGACGTCACGGATGGATTCGGCTCCGGTCAGAATGATGACCAGACGGTCGATGCCGACACCCATACCACCGGCAGGCGGCATACCGTATTCCAGAGCGGTGAGGAAGTCTTCGTCGACCTTGTCGGAAACCTTGTCGCCTTCCGATTTATTCTGCTCAAACTGTTCCATAAACCGCTGACGCTGGATGATCGGATCGTTGAGTTCGCTGTAAGCAGGAGCGATTTCCATACCGTTGATACCCAGTTCAAAGACATCCACCAGTTCCGGGTTGTCCGGGCAGGGATTGGCAAGGGGAAGCAGCTGCGCCGGCAGACGGGTGACGAAGGTCGGCTGGATGTTGTTGGGTTCGACCAGCTTTTCGTAAAGTTCGTTGGTGACATCAAGGTCGGACATGGAGCTGTTCACGTCCAAACCGAGTTTCTGACCGCGTTCAACACGTTCAGCCGGAGTGATATCGAACCAGTCATCGCCGCCCTTTTCTTTGCAGAGTTCGTGGTAGGTGGCGCGGCGGAACGGCGGAGTCAGGTCGATGATCTTGCCGTTGCCGTGGTCGATTTTGGTGGTTCCGCAAACCTTGAGCGCGATGGTGGAGATCATGGTTTCGATAAGTTCCATCATACCGCGGCAGTCGGAATACGCCTGATAGATCTCCAGCATGGTGAATTCCGGATTGTGCCGGCGGTCGACACCTTCGTTACGGAAGGAGCGGTAGAGTTCAAAGACCCGTTCAAAACCGCCGACCAGAAGCCGCTTGAGGTAAAGTTCCGGAGCGATACGCATATAAACGTTGCTGTTCAAGGCTTCGTAGAAGGTGGTGAAGGGATTGGCAGACGCACCTCCGGCAAGCGGCTGGAGCATGGGGGTTTCGACCTCCATAAAACCGCGATCGGCAAGGAAGTTACGGATTTCGCGGATGATGGCGGAACGCTTTTTGAACACCTCCATCACCTCGGGATTGGCGATAAGGTCGAGGTAACGCTGACGGTAACGCTGTTCGACGTCGGTCAAGCCGTGGAACTTTTCCGGAAGAGCGCGCATGGATTTGGAGAGCAGAGTCACCTCTTTGACCCGGAGAGTCTTTTCGCCCATTTTGGTGATGAAAAGCGTACCTTTGATACCGATGATATCACCGATATCCAGCTTTTTGAAGAGGGCAAAACCATCTTCGGACATTTCGCTCTTGGAGGCGAAAAGCTGGATTTTTCCGCTGCTGTCGCGCAAATCGGCAAAGATGGACTTACCCATGCCGCGCTTGGCGACCATGCGTCCGGCGGCGATGGCATCGGGACCGGCAGCACCCTCTTCGGCAGGGATATCTTTTTCCCGGATGTCGCAAATCTTCTCCACATCGGCAAAGGGGCCGCCGAAGGGATTGATGCCGTTGGCGCGGTATTCCGCGATCTTGGCACAGCGTTGTTCAAACAATTCGTTGGTACGCACCACGGGAGTTTCGTTATTCTCGGACATAAAAACCTCTCTTATTGAACTGAATATTTATTTCAAACGTACTCGCTTATTAATATAGCACCAAATCCGCAAAAATAAAAGTTTTTTGCACTATTTTTTATAAAAAAACAGGGGCTGTTGCAAAACATAAGATTTAGCGACAGCCTCGTTGTTATACCCAAAATACTTATTCAATCATGATTCTCTGCATTCCTCAATAAATATCTTTGAGGAGTGCGATACCTCGGGTATGAAGTGTGTCTATTGGCA
>JAFVZN010000018.1 GCA_017508135.1 Lentisphaeria bacterium
AACAGACCGGTGGATTCGACAACAACGTCGGCACCGACTTCATCCCACTTCAGATTGGCAGGATCCATTTCAGCGGTGAGGCGGATCTTGTTACCATCGACGACGAGGGTGTTGCCTTCGACTTTGATGTCGTGTTTGAAGATGCCGTGAACTGAGTCATACTTCAGCATATAGGCAAGATAATCAGCGTCGAGCAAGTCATTGATGCCGACGATCTGAATGTCATCGCTGAAATTTTCGACAGCAGCACGGAAAACCATGCGGCCGATACGACCGAAACCGTTGATACCAACTTTAATCATTTCTCCAACTCCTAATAGTTGTTTGTTAATTACAGCTTCGTCCGGAACTATCCGGAACAAAGCCTTTACATGCATATCGATAAATATACATCCATATTACCGTTTTGTCAAGTCAAAACTGCATATATAGTATAAAAAAAGGACCTTCCACGCTTACAACCGCTCAGTTTCCGGTGTACTCAGCTGCATCAGCAGCAATCGCGGCACAGTCAACTGACCGGGTACACAAAAATCCGCATAAGGGCGGCGCGGCGAACCGAAAGCGTTCACCTGTTCGTACCCCATCAGCGTATCCGGCGATGTATGCAGTGCCAGATGCCCCTGCCACGCCGCGTTGAATCTCTCTTTTCTTCCGGAACGGAAATCGGCGGCGGCTATGCTCCACAACGTCCAGTCGTCATAGTGGTACGCTCCCGGAACTCCGTCACTTCTGCCGTTTCGCATGACGGTGATGCCGTTCTCTTCGCCATTGTGTTTCAAACGCAGAGCGATGATCTCCGCCTCCATCTCCGGCGGCAGGATACCGGATTCCAGCAGTTCCGGATAGTAACGGTAATTGGCATAGCCGGTCTTGCGTTCATCGTAGAAATTTTCCGGTTCCGCCACGACTTCATCCAGCCGCCACGGCAGAAATCCGCACTTTTGCCTGTGGATACGCAGTGCCTCCACCAACCGTTCTGCCAAAACTGCCCCATACTTCTCTCCGGCGGCGATCAATCCGGCGGCGGCCTGCGCGTTGTTATGGGCAAAAACGCCCTGATCGCTGCGTTCATCCGCCTCCGGCGAACCGATAAGCAAGCCATATTCCGCATCGACGGGCATCTGCATTATTTTGCGGCGCAACGCCTCTCCGAACGCCTCATACTTCCGGCGGAACGTTTCATCGAAGCGGTAAAACCACCTTAAAAGCATTCCGTATTCCGAAATGGATGTTCCATAATAGTTCACTTCTCCGCTTTCCGGGGAAACAAAACGTTTCAAGTAAGCTCCGAACAACGCTTCCGCGCGGCTTTTTTCTCCGGCGAGCAAATAGAGATCGGTCACGCTGAGTATCGTCGGCGGGAAACCGTCATGCTCCTCCAAACCGTAAAAACCGACTCCGTAATGCGGTTCGATTCCCGTGAACGCCATCCGGCAGAACATGACTGAATTCAATACCGCATCACGCAGTAACGGAGTCGGGTACTCCCGCAAAAACGGGCGCATTTCCTCCTGCCAGAAGGTATGCATACCGCGCTTGCAGATTTCATATTGTTCCAGCGGCACAACTTTTCCGGACTCCACATCGCGAACATCATCTCCGCACCGGCACCACAACTCCTCGCCGGCGCAGATAAAGGTCAGCGTTTTACCCTCTCCGCGCAGTTCCAGCTCCGGGAATCCCGGTTCCGGGAAACTCCACTTTGCTTCTCCGGACAACAGTGAATGCCAGTTCCATATCTCCGGGCGGATTTGTTTGTTGAGGTAAAACACCAATCCCGGGTGCTGTTTCCACACCATCCCGTTCCGTTCAATGATAAAGACCGCCTCACCTTCCGGGTCGGAAAGAAACACATATCCCTGCAAAGCAGATTTTCCGGGCGGCAGCGTTATGGTGTCCATCACTTTTTCTCCTTGAACCGGTCACAGCTGCCCATCGGGTCGGCAGCTTCTCCGGAAAGGCCGCACAATGTCCGGAAGGGATGCTCGATAAAGTTGGCGCAGTTGCGGCAGAAATCGCGGTCGGAACTTCCGGCAAGTGTCACCGTTTCCACATCATCACCGCCCAGAAGCGCGGCAAGTCCGGCACGGCGCGACTCACGGCAGTTTCCGGCAACATTCTCTTTATCCTCCTTCTGCGGCAGTTCCGCTCCGCACAACGCGCACACTTCGACCACTTTGGCGACCGTCCAGCCATCCATTATATTCTTCTTTTTGGCGAAAGACTCCTCCTGACAGAACGGACACTTCACAACAGTTCCTCCCCGGTTGATGAGAGAACGATCTTTCCGTCAGCAGCATCAACTTTCACACAGACGGCATCCTTGAAATCTCCGCGCAAGATCGCTTCCGCCAGCGGGTCTTCGATCAGATGTTCCACCGCGCGGCGCAGGGGGCGGGCTCCATATTCCGGATCGTAATCACCGGAAATAAGCAGTTCTTTGGCAGCATCCGTCACCTGAAGGGTCAGCTCTCTGCCGACCAGACGTTCCCGGAGCTTATCCAGCTCCAGGTCGATGATGCCGACCAGATCGGCAGATGTAAGTTTGTTGAAGACGATGATCTCATCCACCCGGTTGATGAATTCCGGTTTGAAATGTTTTTTCGCCACGGCGAGGATACGTTCACTCTGCACCAGTTTTTCCGCATCGGCAGAATTGCCGAAGCCGAGCGGAACGGTATTGCCGAGCTGTGAAGCTCCGACGTTGCTGGTCATGATGATGATGGTGTTGCGGAAGTCGATCTTTCTGCCGAGCGAATCAGTGAGATGCCCTTCTTCCAATATCTGAAGAAGCATATTCACCACATCGGGGTGGGCTTTTTCAACTTCGTCAAAGAGAACCACGGAATAGGGATGCCGCCGCACACGTTCACTGAGTTCGCCGCCCTCTTCATATCCGACATACCCCGGAGGAGAACCGACCAGCCGGGAGACGTTGAACTTCTCCATATACTCCGACATATCGATCTGGATAAGTGCATCGGGGTCACCGAACATAAACTCCGCCAATGCTTTCGCCAGCAGAGTTTTGCCGACACCGGTGGGGCCGAGGAAGATAAATGAACCGATGGGGCGGGCGGGATTTTTCAAATCGGCACGACTGCGGCGCAGTGCCCGGGAAATGGCACTGACAGCGGCACTCTGACCGATAACGGTACGGGAAAGTTCGCTTTCCATGCGGAGCAGACGTTCACTTTCGCCCTCCGCCATCTGCTGCAATGGGACACCGGTCAATTTGGCGACCACGGAGGCGATATCTGCCGGAGTGATCTCCGCCACGGCGGTCGAACACCGCTTTTTCCAATCGGCGTTGAGATCGTCGATCTCCTGCCGGACGGAACGCTCTTCGTCCCGGAGTTTGGCGGCATCTTCAAATTTCTGATCCATGATCGCCTGTTCCTTACTCTCGCGCAGCTCATCCAGTTTCTGCTGCAAACGGCTGAGATCGGGCGGCAGGACCACATTGCCGATACGGGCGCGGGAACCGGCTTCATCCATCACGTCAATAGCTTTATCCGGGAGAAAACGTCCGGTGATATAACGGTCGGCAAGGCGGACTGCGCTTTCCAGCGCACCGTCAACATAACGGACATGGTGGTGTTTTTCGTAAGTCTCGCGCAATCCTTCGAGAATTTTGATGGAATCTTCCACACACGGCGGATTGACCATCACCATCTGAAAACGGCGTTCCAGAGCCGCATCTTTTTCGATACCTTTGCGGTATTCGTCAAAGGTGGTGGCTCCCACACACTGCAGTTCTCCGCGGGAAAGCGCGGGTTTGATGATATTGGCGGCATCCATGGCACCTTCGGCACCACCGGCACCGACGATGGTGTGGAGTTCGTCGATGAACAATATCACTTTGCCGGAGTTGCGAACTTCGTCGATGACCGCTTTTATCCGTTCTTCAAACTGACCGCGATACTTGGTTCCGGCAACCATAAGCGGCAGATCGAGAGCGTAGATCTGTTTATCGGAAAGAAGTTCCGGAACCTTTCCGGCGACGATCGCCTGGGCAAGTCCTTCCAGAATGGCGGTCTTACCGACACCGGCTTCGCCGATGAGTACCGGATTGTTTTTAGTGCGGCGGCAGAGGATCTGGATGACCCGTTCGATCTCATCGGCACGTCCGATGACCGGATCAAGTTCGCCTTTGCGCGCAAGGGCGGTAAGGTTTCTGCCGAACGCATCCAGCGCGGGGAACTCGCCGCCGGAAGCGGTGTTTTCCGGGCGGGGCGATGCGGTTCCGGGAGCATCGGCGTTTTCTCCTGAACCATTATCCTCCGGCAGATATTCCGCATCCAGCGTGCGGATGATCGCCTGCCGGACATCTTCAAGTTCGATATTCAAATTGCGCATGATACGCGCCGCTTTGCTGTTGCCTTCGCGCAAGATCGCCAGCAGTAAATGTTCCGTGCCGATAAAGTTGTAGTGCATGGCAAGAGCCTCTTCGGCGGCGATCACCATGACTTTACGCGCCCGCGCACTGAAAGGCAATTCGCCGGAGGTGACAGTTTCGCCGCCGCTGCCGCAGGATTTCTCCACTTCCAGACGCAGTGTTGCCAAGTTCAACCCCATGGAGTTGAGAACACTTACCGCCACACCTTCGTTCAACGCCAGCAAACCGAGCAGTAAATGTTCCGTGCCGACATGTGCATGATTGAAACGCTCCGCTTCCCGCCGGGCAAGCAGCAATACCTGCCGGACACGCGGAGTCGGATTTATTGTACCCATAGAGAATATCTCCTCCTGAATTTACACGTTAAAGCTCCTTTTGTAAATATAATACTCCGCAGGAGAAAAATCAAGGTCACTTGCCCAGACAAAAGCGGTGAAACACGCTGTCAAGCAGATCGGGGTCGGCATTGCGTCCGACAATAACACCCAGCGCATGAGCGGCTCCGGCAAGTTCGCTTGCCGCCAGTTCATAGTCGCCGGAGTCGAAAAGTTCCACTGCCTGCTGACAGTGGGGCAGAGCCTGTTTCAACTGCGCCGCACTGCGGGCGTTGACCGCGACTTCCGGCGGCGCGTGGCGGGAAACATCCAGCACCCGCCGCTCAAACGCATCCAGCAATGCGGAAAAATCATCATCGTTCAACGCCGATATCTTCACTGCCGATACAGGCAGTTCCGGCAATATCCGGTCACCCGCAAGGTCGCACTTGTTCCACACCGGGATAACTCCGGGGGCGTCTGCATCAAAGGATGCCGCTTCAGCGGCAAGATCACCGGCGGAGGCATCCAGCAGCCAGAAGGTCACTTCGGCGGCGGAAATGGTGCGGTACGAGCGTTCGATACCCAGCTTTTCGATCGGGTCACTGCTTTCCCGCAGTCCGGCAGTATCGGTCAACTTCACCGGGATGTTCCGGATGACCGCGCTCTCCTGCACCGTATCGCGCGTGGTACCGGGAATATTGCTGACTATCGCCCGGTCAAAACCGAGCAGTTTGTTGAGCAGACTGGATTTGCCGACATTGGGCTTTCCGGCGAGGGCGACTGCCACGCCGTCACGGAGCAACGCTCCGGCACGATGGGTATCCAGCAGACGGGAAATCTTTTCAGCAACGGCGGAAATACGTTCCGGCACGCCGGATTCAAAATCCAGCTCTTCATCGGGAAAATCCAAATGCGCTTCACATTCGGAACGGAGAAAGTTCAACTCATCGTAAAGCGCATTGACTTTGGAACTCAAAACGCCGTCCAGCTGCTTTTCCGCCATCTTCAACGCCGCATCACTGCCGGAGGAGATGATATCCGCCACCGCCTCCGCCTGAAGCAGATCAAGTTTACCGTTGATAAACGCGCGGCAGGTGAACTCCCCCGGTTCCGCCAGACGACATCCGGCATCCAGTACACAGCGCATAACAGCATCGGCGGCGGCGGCACCGCCGTGACACTGGAACTCCACGACATCATCGCCGGTATAAGTTGCCGGAGCTTTCATATACACGGCAAGTGCCTGATCTCCGGCAACTTTGCCCAGCATCATCCTGCGGACATTGCCGGAGGAGAGCGGCGTACCATCCCAGACCCGATTGGCGATTTCCAGCACTCCGGGCCCGGAAAGACGGATAATTGTGACCGCACCGCCGACCGCAGTCGCGGGAGCCGCAATGTTATCGACAGTATTCATCAATATTTACGGACCGCCGTCCTGGCTCCGTTGTTGCGGGCAGATTCATAGACCGCCATGACCAGACTGCTGGTGTTGATCGCTTCGATCAAACTCACTTTGGGCGCACGTTTATTTTCAATGGCATCGACCACATCGGCGATCTGCGCGGTGTGTCCGCTGCCGTAGTAACTTTTTCCGACGATACGTTCCGCCTTTTCCGGCGGGGTGAGCGCGGTTTCGATCTCCTGCTTCAACGCTTCATCCGGAGAATCGACATATATCGGCTTTTCGTTGGCATATTCCAGAGTTGCCTCAGTTCCGGTGCAAACCAGCGAAGTGCGCCAGCGGGTGGCACTGGCATTGGTAGCACTGACACTGCCCAGAATACCGTTGGCAAACTCCATGGTGAACATGGCGGAATCTTCAACTTCGATCACGCCCTGATGCGCCAGATTGCCGCTGACGGCGCAGACGTTGACGATATCTCCGAAGACAAAACGCAACTGGTCAAGGTGATGGATGGCCTGATTGATAAGGATACCGCCGCCTTCACCCGCCATCGTGCCGCGCCACGCATCCTTCTGGTAATATTCGTTGGTACGCAGACAGCAGAAAGAGAGGTTGACCATCAGCATCTGACCGAACTTGTTGTTTTCGACCAGCTCTTTGAAGGCGCAGTTCTGTTTGACAAAACGGTGCTGGAAGATACCGGAAGATACCAGTTCCGGGTGGGCTTTTGCCGCATTTGCCATAGCTTCCAGATCGGCATCGACTCTGCCGGCGGACTTTTCGCAGATAACATGTTTTCCGGCATTGAGCGCATCGACCACGATCTGCGCATGGCTGGCATGATCGGTACAAACGTGGATAAGATCGACATCCTTATCCGCGAGCATATCGTGATAATCGGTGTAACGTTTGGCGACACCGAACTCATCGCCGCGGCGGTTCAGCCGTTCGACATCGATATCGCACAGGGCCTCAAGTTTGGCATTTTCAATCGACTGGATACCGACAATATGCGTGGGAGCGATAACTCCGCATCCGACAACTCCGCATCTGACCATAATATTTTCTCCTTATAAAGAATTATTTAAAAAAATTTCAACATCTCCTGCCACGCCGCATCGGCATAGAAGCGGTGACCGCCCTCACCTGCGACATGGACACATTTATCTTCCGCCCCGGCGGCAGCATAAATATTTTTCAGCATGGAAAACTGTTCTTTTGCCGCTTCCAGCGGGAAAAGCAAATCCTGCGAACCATTGACGATCACCAGCGGCTTGGGGGCGATCAAACCGGCGACGTCGGAACTTTCCCCCCAGTGCAGAAGATTGGGAACATAGTTGCAAGTGCAATGGCGCAAAGAATATATACTCTTTTCAAACGAACTGAAACAACACGACGGCATCACATGGGTCAGCCGGGGCAGCACCGCTCCGGAAAAGAGTGATACCGTACCGCCGCCGGAGTTGCCCATCACGCCGATACTGTCGTGAGCCAAATCATCACGGCTGTAAATGTAGTCGATCACCCGGTCGACATCGAAAATGCGCTGTGCCAGAAGCGTTTCCCCCACCAGCAGTGCCCGCATCGCATGAAACATACATTCGTGGCGGTGACCTTCTTCACGACTGTTGTAGCCGAAAGCTCTCTGTTCGAGACATATCGCGGCGATGCCCCGCTTCATACAACCGATGGCGAAATCATCATCCGGAACCGTTTCAATGGGGGTCGTTTCATCGTTGATATCCACCGCCAGCGAATTGTGCATTCCGGTGGTGTGTCCCTGCAAACAGATAAAAGTGCGGTAAGGGGGAGTTGCGTTATCCGGGATACAGACATAGACCAGATTGCGGAAATCAGCATCCATTTGCAGAGAAAGTTTGGTGATTTTCCCATACTGATTGCGCCGCTCCCAGATGAGCTGCGGTGCAAGTTCCACTCCCGGAGCGGAAAAGATACGCTCCATACCGAGCAATCCGACAAGCTCTTTGCGCGCTTTTTCCTGCCAGGACAGCAGTTCCATCCCTGCCTGAAAGCGGCAGCTTTTACGAAATATCATGACCGGTTTTCCTCAACTTGAAACTTTTCAAAACTTCCCCGTATCCAACGTCTTCAGCCTGCGGTAAAATTCCAGCATTTTTTCGCACTGGACGATAC
Organism: Lentisphaeria bacterium; assembly: GCA_017508135.1. Lineage (GTDB taxonomy): Bacteria > Verrucomicrobiota > Lentisphaeria > Victivallales > Victivallaceae > UBA1784. The sequence goes on from JAFVZN010000018.1 coordinate 8,282, forward strand.
CTGCCGCGTTCCGTTGGGAACGATAAATTTCCAGTGCCTTGCGGGAGTGTTCCTCCGCTTTGGCGACATTGCAGAGCAGATAGCACATCCGGGAACAAACCACATGGTAATGTGCCATGTCACGGGGAGGCAGATCGGAAAACGCCGCCTTGCCGGAGAGTATCTTATGCGCGGCAGTGAGCGCGGATATATCATCCGGAAAATTGACAAGCAGAGCTTCAGCAAAAGACAGAAGCTGTCCCGGCATCGACGCGGATTCAAAAAACCGGTCACTCAACGCCGGAAGTTCATTTCTCAACTGCGGATAACGCCGCATCATATCCAGAGCCGTGTAGTAGAGCCGGAGTTTTCCGGGAGCCGCCTTCATCTGCTGTGCGACCAGCTCCCAGGCACCGGAGATATCGCCCCGGTTCTCCAGAGAAAAGAGCCGCATACGCAAAGCGGAGGGGTTCGCCGGATCCAGCCGGAAGATCTGTTCCGCCACGCGCCGCAGCGGCCGCTCCTCGCCGGTACGCATCCGCTGCTGCATCTCATCAAGAAGCTGAGAAACTTTGCGCTGTTTCGCAGTGTCAAACTTTCCGGAGAGTACCGCTTCGACCGCTTCGGCAAGATCGACCGCTTCACCGTTCCACAATATTTTTCCGTCGGCATCGTAGAGGAACGCCATCGGATAAAGCATACTGCCCGCCATAAAAAGCGGAGTAAGTTTCCGCTCCGCATCGGCGACAAGACGAACTCTGGAATCGGGATGGCGTTTGTGGAACGATTTTATATCATGTTCGGTGTCGGGAGATACAGCGGCGATCAGAAGTTTTCCCCGGTAAAGCTGCCGGGTGCGCTCCAAAATCTGCATGACCCGGTCACTGCTGTCACTGCGGGTGAACATAAAGACCAACGCCCGGAGCGGAGGCGTTACCGCCTTATCCTCTGCGGTCAGCGTTCCGACCTTGAACGGCGTACAATCTATCCACTTCAAGCGGAACTCCGGATTCCCCACCTGATCCCCGGGGCGCAGAGCAAACAGCGGAAACATGACCGCAAACGATATCAGGAACAGAAATTTTTTCATCGCTGTATATCTCCGTAAAACCGGAGAGCAGTTTTACTGCTGCCCGGCGGCTTTCCGGATAAGCTCAGTCACCCGGGCGACCTCAAATGCTTCCTCGTTCTTGACCGGGAACTCAACACCTTCGCGGATGGCGAGATAGACAAATTTGTAAATATCGTTCAAAGAGACACCGGAAGCGGGTTTACATTCGATGGTCTCTTCGATCCACTCCATGCCCTTGACACTGGCAAAACCGGCATCCAACGCCGGAGTTTCAGCACTGGCGGCGGGTTTCGGAGTGCATTTTTCTTCGTCCAGATACTTGACTTTGAACTCTTTCTCCGTCTGGGCGATAAGCGCGCCCTTGTTGCCGTAAACGGCGTAAACCGGACAGGGCAGAGCCATACCGCCGGAAATTTCGATATCGACGACCACACCGTTTTCACCGGTAAGAACAGCTTTGACATGGTCTTCGGCATCGCCGGAAGCGTTGACCGTCCGCAGATCCGCCCACACCGATTTCAAGGGGGCTTTGATAAACTGCAGAGCGTGGTCGATGAGGTGCGGTCCCCAGTTGTTGAGCTGACCGCCGCCGAAGCTGGTCAGGGACTGCCAGTCAAAGCGTCTCTGGAACGAGTGACGGCTGAGTTTGACAAGGTAAACATCACCCAGCTTGCCGGAGGCGATGATCTCGCTGACGTGCTGGAAAGCAGATTCCAGACGGCGGTTCTGGCGGCAGAAAAGTTTTCCCGGATGCTTCTCGGAAGCCTCTTTCAGTTTCAGCACTTCAGCATAATTGATACCGATGGGCTTTTCGGCAAAGACGAATTTTCCGCTTTCGAGAGCCTTGATGACATGGGCAACGTGGTCAGGTGAGCGTGTGGCAACGGAGATCAGGTCGATATCATCAGCTTTAAGCATATCATCGATATTGGCATAAGCCTTGCATCCGGGGATTTCAGTACACATTTTTTCCATGCGCTCGGGAATAAGATCACAGCATCCGGTGATCTCAAGCATCTCCGGGAAACGGGCGATCTCTTTGCGATGCATTCCCCAACCGGCGCGGCCTACGCCCCAGATTCCGACTCTTACTTTCTTCATTCTTTTTTATCTCCTGTATCAAATTAAGGTTTTATAATGTTCAGACATCTTATTAATATAGCACACAAACGGACAATTTCAAAAGCCGGGAAGCACACTCTTCCGATTAAATCACCGGATTTTTCTCAATTTTGCACACACATCGCGGGCGGCGGCAATGATTTCCGCCTCGCCGGGGATGATATGATTTTTCATCAGAAACTTTCCGTTGCAGATAAGAGAGTCTATCATCCCCGGTTCACCGGCGTAAACCAGATCGGAAATCAGATCGTAGCCGCCGCACAGAACCGGATGGTTCAAATCGACCAGCATGATATCCGCCGCTTTTCCGGCGGCGACACTTCCGCTGTCGGCTCCGGCAAAGGCGCAACCGGCGGCGGTGGCGGTGTGGAAGATATCCGTCACCCGTCCGGCTTTGGGCGAATTTCCGGTAAGTTTCGCACTCAGCGCGGCGAACTTCATCTCATCGAGCATGGACAAACTGTTGTTGCTGGAAGTGCCGTCAGTACCCAGAGTCACCCGGCAACCGGCGGCGCGGGCACGTTCAAAATCAAAGACACCGCTGCAAAGTTTCAAAATTAGATACCGGGTTATGGGCAATAAACGCGCCGCGTTCAGCGATGATCTCCCGGTCGGAATCGGTAAGGTGGACACAATGGGCAAGCATGGTGCGGTCGTTGACCAGACCCACACTGTCAAGGTATTCGATCGGAGTCATGCCGTTATGCTCTTTACGGCAATCCTCCACCTCTTTAGCGGTTTCGGCGGCATGGATGTGACACTGAAAGCCGTCCGTTTCCATCATTGAAGCGATATGGCGCAGAACATCTTCGGAAACAGTATAGATGGCGTGGGGGGCGTGGGCGACATTTATCAGAACATCATCCGCATTGTGCGCTTCCAGAAGAGCTTCGTTGGCAAGACGGGCGGCATCAGGCACATCGCCGGAAGGGTTGCACAAGTAGAGAAGCCCCAGAGTTGCCCGCATCCCCGATTCGCGGACGGCGCGCAGACCGCTCTGCGGCATCCAGTAGGAATCGTTGAAGTAAACGGTTCCGGAACGGATCATTTCGACGGTCGCCATCCGGGTTCCGATATAGATATCCTCTTCAGTGAGTTTGGCTTCGATGGGCCAGATATGGTTGCTCAGCCAGTCGAAGAGTTCCATATCTTCGGCACAACTGCGGAGCAAAGTCATCGCGGCGTGGGTGTGGGTGTTGTAAAAGGGCGGAAGAGCCGCCATTCCGGAAGCGTCAAATGTTTCGGTTGCGGCATCACTTATGCTGCCGATGGCGGCGATTTTGCCGTTTGCCACGGCGATGTCGGTAACGGCATCATTGACCAGACAATTTTTTATTACAAGATCGTACATATTTTTCTCCCGATAATGATTTTTACCATAAAATAGCCCGAAAAAACGCTTTTCTCAAGTAATATTTGAAGAAAAAACTTGAAATTTTCATATTCCGGTGGTCTATTTAGTAAAATGTGATAATATCAGGGAAAAATAATGGCAGTCACCATAAAAGATATAGCAAAAGAAGCAGGCGTATCGTTTCAGGCGGTATCCGCTGTGCTGAACGACACTCCGGGCATCCGGGTTTCTGCAGAGAAACGTGAACAGATCCTGGAAATCGTCAAACGGCTCGGCTACCGGCGGAATTTTGGCTACAATTTGATGCATAACAAGCCGACCAACACCGCTGCGATAATAATTTCCACCCCGTTCATGGCGCAGGAAGAACGCAACCGCACCTTGAGTTTGCAGTTGATGGAGCGTTTCAACGATATGCAGATCGCCACCTATTTTTTTGACCGGATGACCCAATCTCCGGAGCAAAACCTCAAGCACATAAGGGAACTTATCGGGCGCGGCGTTGAAGCATTTATCTTTATCGGCTGTCCCATCGGACATCTGGAGATCCAGAAGGAGTTGAAAAAATTTCACCGCACGATGGTGAGTTTTGACAGCAGCGGGTTTGAACGCAACCTGCGGCATGACGCTTATTCTGCGCGCAAAAAGATCATATCCATACTCCGGGAAAAGGTGGGGGAAAAGTTCAAAATTCTGCTGCAGGAGGGGTCGCGTTCACCGTTTTTCCTCAATGCACTGCAGGAACTCTATCCCGACTCGGATATTGAAGATATTTGGCAGCAGAAAGTTATCTATATGCCGAGGATAAGCTGGGAAGGTGATCTGGCGGCGATGCTGTTTACCAATGCCTACACTGCCGTGGAAAAGCTGCTGAAAACGGCCCCGGACATCCGGGGATTTTGTTTTTCCAACGATGCGCAGGCGCTGGGAGCGGCGGCATATCTGACAACCCATGGCTTTACTGTCGGCAAGGATGTTTTTGTTGCCGGATTCAACGCTGATTTGAGCGTGAGAATGCAAACCAATCCGATCATCACAGCGGCTCTGCCTTATAGCAAAGTGGTGGATATACTCATCCGGGAATCCTATTCCAGAGAGAGTTTTTCCGATGAGATAAAATGGGACGTGATTTACGGCAATACCATGCTGCAAAGCATGGATAAAAAATAATCTCTTTTTTTGTGAGAAATCTAAACTGCGGCGGCGCCTCGCGGACAATCTTGCGGGCAAATCTGCGGACTCTTCCTCGGTCGAGTACAGTCGTACACTCCCTCGGCTTCGCCTTGATTTACCCCCAACCTTGCCTCGCGATGCATCTGCCGGTCGAGTACAGTCTTTTTTTTGAACCGGCGGCGGCGCCTCGCGGACAATCTTGCGGGCAAATCTGCGGACTTCCGGCTTCATTACATTACGCCGCGACAAGCATCTTCACACCTTGCCACGGCGGAGCTTCAGCGGAGACGGGTCCTTCAGCTTCGCCTTGATAGACCTGCAACCTTGCCGCACGATCCATCTGCCGATTGCAGCAGACTGTTTTTGAACACATAGCCTCCGGTGGCGCGGCGCAGAGCGCACGCGCGTTTTGCTTTGCGTAAAACAAAATCTGACAAAACCGGGTTTCAAAAGTCGATTTATCCAACCTGAAAAAACGGAAAAATCAACGGATGTTCAATTTTATGGGACAGCTGTGGAATAAAAAATAGACTTTTTGTAAAAAATCTCTTGACAAACAGCTTTTCACCGGTTACATTAATTACGTGATAGAACGATTCTATCAAGACAAAAAGGAGTTCTTCTGATGAAAAAATTATTGTCGATTATTGCGCATTTGCCACTGCTGATGATGAATTTTGTGACTTCCCTCCTCCGCCCGGCGGGCTATGGATGGCAGGACTGGAGCAAAACTACCCCGCTTTTCTTGAAAAAGGGAGAGGGTTCGGGAGAGGGAAAC
>JAFVZN010000006.1 GCA_017508135.1 Lentisphaeria bacterium
AGACCGGCACCGGCGCAGATACCGGCGGAACCGCCGACGATGGCGTTGTTGGGATAGATACCGAAGGGGAGGAAGAAGACGTGCATGGAGTTGCCCAGACCGCGGGTGAAGCCGTTGGCACGTCCGAAAAGTTCCGCCATAAAGCCGTAGAGCAGATAATCCAGCGCAAGGTCACGGACATTGCCGCTCTTGTTGTGCTTTTCGACGACACGGAGCAGATCGCCGCCGAAGAAGCCTTCCATGATATCCATCAACTCTTTTTCGGGGAGGTTGCGGATAGCGTTGAAACCTTTGGCAAGCACTTCACCGTGACTGCGGTGGGAACCGAAGATCATATCGTCTTTGGTCAAGTTGTAAGCCATACCGACCGCCTGCGCTTCTTCACCGGTGTAGAGGTGGGCAGGACCGGTGTAGAGGTAATCGATACCGTTGTAGTGTTTCTGGGTACGGACCTGAAACAGCATGGTTTCAAATTCGCGGATGAACTGCATATCGGTATAGATACCAAGCAAATCGTCTTTGCTGTAGATCTTCTTCTCTTCAGCAAAAGATTTTTTGTACTGATTGAGCGGAATACTGCCCAATTCAACGATACCGGGTTTACGGACTTCAGCCGGGTCGATGTATTGACATTTCGGCATTTTTCTGTTTCCTTTTTTTATGGGTTGATATGGTTATTTACTTGACTTGTTCGAGAATGGCATCGCGGAAGACTTCACCGACGGTCGGGTGCGGGAAGACGACTTTCGCGATTTCGGCGCAATTGAGCTTGCGGGTGATCGCCATGGCGAGACCGAAGATCATTTCACTGCCGGGGTTACCGATGATCGCCGCACCGATGAGGATATCGTCGGAATCGAGGATCATTTTGACGAAACCGTTGCCGCCTTCGTTTTCGGCGATGTAGCGGCCGCTGAACATCAACGGAAGTTTGACCACGCGGAACTTGAGACCTTTCTGAGCGGCAGTTTCTTCAGTTTCACCGACACTGGAGATTTCCGGATTGGTGTAGATGACAGCCGGGATGGCACTGTAATCCATACGGTCGTTTTCGCCGGCGATGACGTTGACAGCGACTTCGCCTTCGCGGTAAGCGGTGTGGGCGAGCATGGATTTGCCGTTGGCATCGCCGATGGCGTAAACGTCGGAAACGTTGGTCTTCATCTGGTCATCGGTCTGGATGGCACCGCGTTCCATATAAAGGTTGATGTTTTCAAATCCCATATCGGCGGTATTGGCGCGACGGCCGATAGCGACGAGGATCTTATCAGCTTTGAGAGTGGACTTGCCGCTGGCATCTTCGACATCGAGAGAGGAGCCGTTGACAGCGACCGCTTTGGTTTTGAGCATGAATTTCACGCCGCGTTTTTCATAAATGCCGCGCAGCATTTCGGACATCTCTTTGTCGGTGGGGCCGCCGATGCGATCCATCATTTCAACGACGACGACTTCGGTGCCGATGCTGTTGAAGTAGGATGCCATTTCCAAACCGATGACACCGCCGCCGAGAACGATAAGTTTCTTCGGAGCTTCGGTCAGCGCGAGGATCTCACGGTTGGTAAGCGCATCACCGGAGGCGACAGCTTCCTTCAAGCCGGGGATCGGGGGAACAGCGGCAACAGAACCGGAGGCGATGATAAGTTTTTTGCCGACATATTTTTCGCCGTTGGCTTCAACGGTGATGCCGTTGGCATCTTTGCTGACGACATTCGCGAAGGCTTTGACGACGTTGACTTTGGCACCTTTCATCTGCATCGCGACGCCGGAAACCAGCATCTTGACGACTTTATCTTTGCGGGCGACAACTTTGGCGTGGTCGATCTTCGCGCCGGTAACGGTGACACCGTAGTGGTCACCGCCGCCGTTGGCGTAATCAAAGATCTTGGCAGAGTAAAGCAGTGTTTTAGTCGGAACACAGCCTTCGTTGAGGCAGACGCCGCCGAGAGAGCGTCCTTCAAAAAGACAGACGCTCATACCTTTGTGACCGGCACGTTCTGCGGCGCGGTATCCGCCGGGACCGCCGCCGATAACAAGTACATCGTAAATCATTTTCGGTTATCTCCTGAAATTACATTGCGAGAATGAGGTTGAACTTTTCAAGTTTGTCAGCGACCGCCTTCAGGAACTTCGCTGCCGGGGCACCATCGACCACGCGGTGGTCAAAGGTCAGAGACAGACCCATCGCCTGATAATATTCGATGGAACCGTCAGCTTTCTGCCGGGGACGGAGTGTGGTTCCGCAAACGCCGAGGATGGCAGTCTGGGGCGGGTTGATGATCGGAGTGAAACTTTCGATGCCGAGGTTGCCGAGGTTGGTGACCGTGAAGCTTCCGCCCTGCATCTTGTCACCGCCGAGAGAACCGTCTTTGGCAGCGGCGGCGTAGGATTTGACCATTTCGGAGATCGCCTTGACCGAAAGCGTATCGGCATCGCGGATCACCGGAACGACCAGACCGCGCGGAGTGTCAATGGCAACACCGAGCTGGGCATGGGTGAAGCGGCGCATGGTATCGCCGATGAAGTTGGCGTTGATATCGGGGAATTCCGGCAGGGTTTTGGCAACGGCGAAAAGCACGAGGTCGTTGATGGTGACCTTGTCCAAACCGAAGTCGGCGGCATTCTTCATCTGCTTGCGCATTTCAAGAATGGCGGTCGCATCAAAGGTGCGGTTCAACGTCAGCTGCGCCATATCGGCAAGCGACTTGTGCATATTGTCAGCGATGACTTTACGCATACGGGTGATCTTTTCTTCCGTGTACGCGGCAGCGGCAGGAGCCGGAGCGGCAGCAGGCGCGGCGGCGGCAACCGGAGCGGCAGCCGGGGCAGCGGCAACAGCGGCGGCGGCAGGCGCGGCGGCCTTCAACGCTTTGACATCACGTTCGATGATGCGGTTTTCCGGACCGGTGGGAGTGGCAAGCGCGATATCCAAACCGAGTTCAGCGGCGAGTTTTTTTGCACGCGGGGAAGCGCAAACTTCACCACCTTTGACAACGGCGGCAGCGGCAGGCGCGGCTACCGGAGCGGCGGCGGCGGGAGCGGCAGCCGGAGCAGCTTCGACAGCGGCGGCGGCAGGCGCGGCACCGGGAACGGTGAAGGTGGCACCGGGTTTACCGATAACGGCAACCGGGGCACCGACGGCGACCTCTTCTCCCGGAGAGACGAGGATCTTCAAAATCGTACCTTCGTACTTGGAAAGTTCTTCAAAGCTGGACTTGCCGGTTTCGAGCGAGAAGATCGGCTGTTCCATCTTGACGACATCACCTTCTTTGACCAGCCAGGCGGAAAGCAGTGCGCTCTCTTCGGAAACACCCATCTGCGGCATCAAAATGAAGTTGACATCTTTGTTGTCTGCGGCGGCGGGGGCGGCAGCAGCCGGAGCGGCAGCCGGGGCAGCGGCAGCAGCGGGCGCAGCAGCGGGAGCAGCTTCAGCGGCGGCGGCACCGGGAAGATCAAACTTTTCACCGACCTGACCGATGACCGCGACCGGGGCACCGACCGCAACTTCCTCTCCACCGGGGACGAGGATCTTCAACAGCGTTCCGGAATACTTGGACAACTCCTGGAAGCTGGATTTACCGGTTTCAAGATCGAACAGCGGCTGTTCTTCCTTGATCTCATCGCCTTCTTTGACCAGCCAGTTGGCCAAAAGTGCGCTCTCCTCAGAGACGCCCATCTGGGGCATCAGAATGAAATTTGCCATTTTTTGCTCCTTAAATAGTTGGGAATTAAAATATTTTATCTGTTTACAGTTTTTACAATATCAATGCGACCTTTTTTTCCAATCCGGCGGCGATCTCCCGTTCCAGTTTGCCGTCCGTGACCACGACATTCACATCTTCCGGCATGGCGAATGTGAACGGCAGCAATCCCCGTGATTTGGAGGAATCGAGCATCATCACCACCTTTTTCGCCCGCTTGATAACCGCACGTTTGAAGATCGCTCCCGCCTGTGTTCCCACGGTGAAGCCGAACTTCTCATCGTATGCCGATGCGGTCATAAAGGCGGTTTCGATGTTGAGTTTCTCCAACTGTGCCGGGATCTCCGGGTCGGCGACCGAAATCTCCTTGCGGGAAAGGGTCCCGCCCAGCATGAAGATGGACGGTTTCTCCTTGCGCATGGCGATCTCCAGCGCGATATTGGGGGCGGCAGTGATGACCACCAGATTGCAATCCGGCAATTCGTTGGCAAACGCCATCGCAGTAGTACCGGAGTCAATATATATACCCTGTCCGGGTTCGACCAGCTGCGCCGCCTTGGAGGCGATAAGCTGTTTGGCTTCATGGTTGCGCTGTTCGCGTTCGCTGTAAATATCTTCCAGCATACCGTAACGGTAAGGCATCCGCCGGGCACCGCCGCGCGTGAGGATGATACAGCCGGACTTTTCCAAAACGGCAAGGTCACGGCGCAGTGTCATCTCAGACCACTTGCTGAAATGTTCCGCAAGTTCTCCGATGCTGACTTCGTCCCGCGCTTCAATATATTTGCGGATAGCTTCCCGCCTTTCTACCATACCGTCACACAACCTTTCCCATTACACTTTGCCGGTCATGTATATAATATAACCCGCAAAGTGCAACTTTTCAAACGTGTTTGTGATTTTCTTTCAAAAAAGTGTTATTTTCAAACATCAACTGTTTTGCAACTCTTTCCCGGACTTCATCGATTCCGGGAACTGGCGTTTGATGAGCGGGAAGATAATAAACACCAACGGCATGACCAGAATAAACAGCACACCGCCGCCGTAGAACACCTTATCCGCGCCCCAGAAATAGTAGATCGCTCCGCTGGCAAGCGAACCGAACATGGTTCCGAGCATACGGCAGGTCATGGCAAAACCGAAGACACCGCCGCGCCGTTCTTTCGGTGTGATGCGGGCAAGAAGCCGCTGCAATACCGGTTCAAGACCTCCCGTTGCCACAAACGCCAGAAAGCGGGACGCGATCAACAGCCAGATACCGGGGATGACCACACTGCCGATGGCGAGATCACGACTGGCACCCTGCGCCAGACCGAATGCACCGCTGAGGGCAAGAAGCGGGATAAGCAGCTGCATGGGACGGCACTTGTCGGTAAGTTTTCCCAGCATAAATCCGGCGATGATACCGCCGATGGCAGATGCCGCGCTGACGTAAGCAGTCCAGCGGATAGCCAGATCGTGTCCGACCATGTTGTCGACCTTGAGAGACAAATATTCGCTTTCCATATTCTTACCCATGGCGACAAGCAGCAGGAAGAAGAGGATATAAACCGTTGAAGCAGTATAACCGGCGAAGTTCCACCGGCTCTTGTTTTTGGCTTTTTCCGGGTCGATCACCTGACGGACAAAGTTTTCTTTGACAAAGAGGTTGATGATACCGCTGATAAAATATGTCGCACCGAGGGTGATAAACGCAGTCTTGTAACCGAATTTTTCCACCACCACGGAACCGACCACCAGACCGGCCATCTGACCGGACCAGGTCGCGGTACTGAACACTCCCAGCGCAAATCCCTGATGTTCGTCCGGAGTGGTGGAGACGATCAACGCCTGCGCCGCATTCGCCGAACCGGAGAAGCACGATGCAAGAATACGGGTCACCAACAGCACTCCGAAGGGCGTTGCCACTGCACTGATGCCGGCCAGTCCCAACGCTTTATTGATATAGATGCTTATCGGAATACAGAATCCCATCAACGGGAAAACCAGCGAATTGGCAAAATACGCCCGCAACAGCATCAATTTTCTGCCGTACCGGTCAGCGACCCATCCCCACACGGGAGAGATGATCGCCAGACACAACGTGGAACAAATATGGAAAGATGCCAGAGCCTTTGCCATTTCCCCCTGAGTATCCATTCCCAACTCATACTTCATGTAGAGCGGAATAAAGGGAATAACTGCCGAATAACCGACAAATCCCAATAATTGTCCGATCCACAACAAAAACAAATTGCGCTTCCACGGAATCGCATTGCTGCTCATTTTCAAACCTCCTGTCAGCAATTTTGTTTACCCGCGGACAATCCCATTTTGCCGGCGAGCGATGAATCAACTATTGATTGTACAAAATAATAAACCAGTGCCGGCACCAGTGCCGCACCGGTGGTTGCCCCGATGATGGTCAGAATGGTAATGGTGATAGTGATGGTCTTGGAGACCCCGGTAAAGAGCAGAGCCTTGCGTTCAGGAACACCGATCTTCAATGCCGCCGAACCATACCACACTACCAGCAGCAAGGTTATATGCAGTACCAGCGCACCGGTGCCTTCCTGAAGCAATGCCGATACCGGATGCTGTTTGAAGTGGGAGCAGGAGGCGGAAAAAAATCCCCAGACCAGCAGAATCACTGCCGTCGATGAAAGGTAAGTGAAAAACGGCGGCAGTTTGCGCTTTGCCAACTTTCCCGCACCGAACCCGATAAGAGACGGAACCAGTACCAATGCCACAAGCTGAACAAACATCTTCACCGGGTTGGTGTCGATCTCACCCTTTGAGGATATGCACAACGCCAGCATCAACGGTATCGTCACCACACTCAGCAAATTGTATCCCACGGTCATCAGAATCGACAACAGCGAATTGCCGTTTGCCGTTTCCGTCAGCACGATCCCGCTGGAAAGTGTCGGCGGCATCGCGGCGGCAACGATCAATCCGGTCGCCGGAAGTGCGGTCAGACGGAAAATTTTAGCCGCCCCCACTCCCATAAGCGGACTGATAACGAGAGACATCACCGCTCCGCCCAGAAACAGCAGAATGAATTTGCGGTCAAAGCGGGTGGAACCGACATCGACATTCCATCCGCAAACCAGAAAGGTGATGATTATCATCACATTATTGGCAGTCAGATATTCGCCGTAACGCAGAGCCTTGAACGCGATCCCCGGTTCCGGCCAGATAAAAGATATCGCTATGGAAACTGCGATGCCCAGCGGTAAAAAGAGTTTGCGGAACATTCCTGAATATTCTCCTCGGAACTACAATGATTTTTAATATCGTATAATATACCATCGGCAACGGCTTTTGTCAATCAACTGTAGAGGTAATTTCAAAAGTCATTCAAAAAATGATGAAGATGGCATCGCAAAGAGTTGAAAACGCTCCCTTTCACAAATCGAAGCGAGGACGCTTCAGCGATTTTGAGAAGTTTTGAAATTGCCTCTGTATATTGAAAATTCATTCATCCGGAGTTATATTAAATAGAGAACTCAAGGGAGAGAGCATGGACTTTTTCAATAAAATACCGGAAATAAAATTATCGTGCGAAGGAGATATTGCCGCTATCACCGCGGTTGTTGCCGGAAAACTTTCCGTTGCAGAGAGCAGCCATGATCTCGATCACACCATCCGCGTCATGCACAACGCGGAGCTTCTCCTTGCCAACACTCCCGGTGCCGATGCGGATACCGTCCGCCTAAGTGCCCTGCTCCACGATATCGCCCGCCCGGAGGAGGATGCCGGAAAAGGTCTCTGCTGTCATGCCGAACTCGGAGCGGAACTTTCCGGAAAAATACTGCTCGATTCCGGTGTTCCCCGCACTGTTGCCGAAGCCGTTTCACGCGCCATTGCCTGTCACCGTTTCCGCAAAGGTGCTGCTCCGGATTCCCTTGAAGCGCAAATCCTCTACGATGCCGACAAACTGGATTCTCTCGGTGCAGTCGGTTTGGGCAGAGCGTTTCTCTTTGCCGGACACTGCAACGCCCGGCTCCACAACAGTGAAGCAGAGGCTCTTGCCGGGGAACCTTACTCCAGAGAAGATACCGCGTTCCGGGAATATCTGGTGAAACTCCGCCATGTTCCGGAAAAAATGTTCACCAGTGAAGGAAAAAAAATTGCAGTCAAACGACTGCAATTCATGGAAAACTTTTTTTCAACTCTGGAATCGGAGATCAACGGCTGAACCGTATCGTCTGTTCTCCGGCACAAATCCCGTGTCTGCATCCGTCGATAATCAGCGTAAAACCGGTGTTGCTCCGGCAGTTGAGCGTACCGTTTTCAACGATGATGTCACAGCACACATCTCCGAATTTGAAGTTTTTCACTCCATATTTTCCGGAACTTTGGCGCGGATGGAACTCCAACACCTTCTCCACCGCATCGGCACGATGGAAGCCCAGCACGTTTTCAATGAACAGTGAGATCGGTCCCAGCGCGCTCCAGCCGCAGAAATCTTTGCGGACGACCCGGTTTCTGCCGTTTTTCGCCGGAAGTGCCGCCGTCGGAGAATAACATTCCCAGATGGTGTGCGGCAGGTAATTTTCATACACATCTGCCATGTGCTTTATCGTCCGGTACGCAACTTCAGATGCCAGATCGAATTCTCCGTACTTTTCCAGTGCCTTCACCGTCATGTATGTCGTCGGCAGCCATACCGAACCGCGCCAGTATCCGCCGTCATCCACGAACTCCGGATCATCCCGGCTCACCGTCGGCAGCGGAACCATCCCGCCGAATTTATTGGGATCAAGGATCGTTTTTATCAGCCGCGCCGCCCGCTCTTCGGGAGCCGCTTCCGCCAGCAGTACCCAGAAAGCCGCCGGGGTCATCACGTCACAGAAACAATGATTCTTTATCCCGATATCGTAATAACATCCATCACTTTCACGATAATAATATTTATTGAGCAATCCACACTTCCGGGCATACTTTTCCCGGTATTCGCGCGCGATGTCAGCTTCACCTATCTCATCGGCAAGTTTGGCGATGTAATTCGCCGACAACGCCATCTGCGCCAACGCGTCCACCCACAAAATCATGTGGTAACTGCCCCTGCCGCGCGGCGTATTATCCATCCCGGACGGACACCCGGACCAGGCGTAACCGACATCCGTTTTCTGCCACAGCGCGATCGTGGAACTCAACGGTGAATCGTAAGCGAAACGGCACTCATTTTCCAGAAACTCATAGTGTTTCTGCAAATACTTTTTCTCCACCAGATTGCGCCGGATGCGGGACTTGTCTCCCGTAAAACGGTAATATTCGTACTCCACCCACGCAAACAGCGGCGGATTATCCACATGATGGATTTGACACGGCGTTGCCGCGCCGTCATAAAGCGGCAGATAAAAGTTGTCCAAACTCTGGATGCCGGGGAAATATTGCGGCGCATATTTGCAGAAATGCACCATAAAGCAGGTATCCCATATCCACAGCCGGTCAGGCATACACGCTTCATCCATGTAACGCTCGACCGGCAGTCCCGGCACAGTTTTGATATGTTGATAAGCAAGTTCCCACGCCTTGTAATAAAGCTCCCCGAACCGGGGTTCTTCGTCAAATACGATTTGCGGGATCAAATTTTTATCCAACATTAACCAAACCTCCCTGCACAAACAGCCAGACCGTATATGCCACATAAACCAGAAGCAAAAATGCCCCTTCACCGCGGGAGATCCGCCTGCCGGTCAGCATCATCGGAAACAGGATGACGGAACAGAACAACATGACTCCGAGGTCGATCATGCTCACATTGGGCGCGTGCAGTGTACTTACCATCGGCGCGATACCCATAATGACCAGAACGTTGAAAATATTGCTGCCGACAACATTACCGACAGCGATATCGCGTTCACCTTTGATAACAGCGACCACGCTGGTAGCCAGTTCCGGCAAACTCGTTCCGATGGCAACGATGGTCAAACCGATGACCGCCTGGGAAACGCCCAGTGCCCGGGCAAAGAATACGGCACTGGCAACGAAACTTTTCGCTCCGAGGATCAATCCGGCAAGACCGCCGGCAACCATAAGGAGAGCCCACGGGACAGCCACCGTTTTATCACCGGCTTCCTCCTCTGCCGCCGCCGAAAATTCGCCGCCTCCGGACTTTTTGTCCTGATAAAAACTCCACGCCAGATAGACGATCAGTATGGTAACGAGAACCGTCCCCTGCCAGAAGTTGATACCACGGCCATCCAGCCAGTAAAATATCGTAAACAATATCCCGGAACCGAACATCAGCGGCATGTCCAGCTTGAACAGTTTGGTGTTGGTCGCGATCGGCTTCAGTACGGCGCACAATCCCAAAATCAGCGCGATATTGCAGATATTACTGCCGATAACGTTACCGACGGCAATATCCCCCTGATTGGTCAGTGCCGCCTGAATACTGACCACCAATTCCGGCGCACTGGTTCCGAACGCCACCAGCGTAAGTCCGATAAGCAGCGGTGACACTCCGAGTTTTTTGGCGACGGCGACACCGCCGCGGATAAGAAATTCCGCGCCGAAATAGAGCAGCACCACTCCGGCGATGCACAAAGCGATATATTTAAACATCTCCATAGATCCGAAATCCTTACAAGATCATTATCACTTGCAGTTGAGCCGTCCGCCGGCGAGGATAAGTTCGATATCCCGCGCTGAAAGCGGATGAGTGAAGTTGACTGCGATCTCACTGCCGTCCGCCTTGCGGACCACACCGGAAACCGGTTTGCCAACTGCCAGCTGTTTGCGGATATCCGGCAAGATAAGCGCATCTTTTTCTTCGATTTTGTCATAATCAGCCGGATCAGCGAAGATCAGCGGCAAAATGCCGAAGTTTATCAAATTCGCCCGGTGGATACGCTCGATCGCCAGCGCGGCGACCGCTTTCACTCCGAGATACATCGGACAGATCGCCGCGTGTTCCCGGCTGGAACCCTGACCGTAGCTGTCGCGCCCGATGATGACACCGGCTTTTCCGGCATCGCGCACGGCGGCGGCACGTTCAGCAAAACCGGGCTTACCGGCTTCGTTGAAACACTCAAAGACCACCTTGCTGTATGCCGGAATATTGCTCCGGAGTTTGAGATGGACTCCGGCAGGCATGATGTGGTCGGTGGTGATCTTATCGCCGACTTTGATGACAACTTCACCGTCAAGGGTCTCCGGCAGAGCCTTGTTCACCGGAAATTCACCGATCGTCGGCTTGCGGATGATGCCTTTTCCCGGTTCCGGCATCTGGAAATGTTTGTCGTCATCGAGGTAAAATTCCGGTTCTTCGATCACCGGAAATTCGATACCGAGATCGCGCGGGTCGGTAAATTTACCGGTCAACGCGGCGGCAACGGCAGTTTCCGGACTGACCAGATAGGACTGGTCACCTTTGGTTCCGGAACGTCCGGCAAAGTTGCGGTTGAAGGTACGCACGGTGTTGGTTCCGTCGGCAGGGCTCTGTCCCTGGCCGATACACGGACCGCAGCCGACTTCAAGTATACGCGCTCCGGCGGCGACCAGATCGCCCAGCAAGCCTTCGCTGCACAGCATTTCCAGCACCGGACGGCTGCCGGGGGCTATACCCAGCGTCACATCCGGATGGATCTTTCTGCCCTTCAACGCCTTTGCCACCAGCGCGAGGTCGCGGTAACCGCCGTTGGTACAGCTGCCGACCAGCACCTGACCGACCGGTTTGCCGTCAAGTTCCCGGATGCTTTTGATTTGATCGGGGCTGGAAGGACACGCGGCAAGCGGTTCCAGCGTATCGAGGTCGATTTCAATAACGTCATCGTATTCCGCATCGGCATCGGGCTGCTGGAAACTGAAATCAGCCTCCCGCCGCTGACGGCGTAAAAATTCCCGCGTCCGCTCATCGGAGGGAAACAAACTGGTGGTCACTCCGAGTTCCGCACCCATGTTGGTGATCGTCGCCCGCTGCGGCACACTCAAATCCGCCACACCGGGACCGAAATATTCCACGATGGAACCGACATTGCCTTTGGTAGTGAGAATGGAAAGCAGCTTCAAAATAACATCTTTTGCCGCCACCCACGGACGGAGTTTTCCGGTAAGTTTAACTCCGACCACCTTCGGGTACGGGATCATAAACGGCTGTCCGGACATCGCCAGCGCAACATCCAAACCGCCGGCGCCGATGGCGATCATACCGATACCGCCGCCGGTGGGGGTGTGGGAGTCGGAACCGATAAGGGTCTTGCCCGGTTTGCCGAAACGTTCCAGATGGAGCTGATGGCAGATACCGTTGCCCGGAGGAGAAAAGACCACGCCCTTTTCCGCCGCAACTGTTTGCAGATAAAGGTGATCGTTGCGGTTTTCCGGACCGTTCTGCATCATATTGTGGTCAACATAAGATACTGAAAGTTCCGTAGCAACGCCCGGAGTATTCATTGCTTCCAGTTCCAGATATGCCATCGTTCCGGTGGCGTCCTGGGTCAAAGTCTGGTCGATTTTGATTGCCACCTGTTCGCCGGGAACCGGATTGCCGCTGACCATGTGTGCATCTATAATTTTCTGAGCGAGAGTACCACGAGCCATTTTTTTATTCCTTTATATTAACAATTTACTGTTTATTTTATCATTTTTCACTGCATATAATATAGCATAAATTCACTGTTTTATCAATGTCACCATGCTTTCAAAATGCGCCGTTGCCGGAAACATATCAAAAATTCCCGCCTGCGTCACCACATAACCCCGCTTCCGGAAAAGCTGCAGATCCCGCCGCAGTGTATCTGCCGCGCAGGAGATATAAATAATCCTCTCCGGAGCAGCGGAAATCACCGCCTCCAACGCCTGCCGGGATAAACCGCTGCGCGGCGGGTCGACCAACAGTACGCCATCATTCAATTTTCCATATTTCTTCAACATTGAACCGGCATCTCCGGAAACAAAACGGCACCGCTTATCCACGCCATGTTTTCCGGCATTCCAGCGGGCGGCTTTTATCGATTCCGCCATGACTTCGATACCGGTGGAGTGCAGCTGCGGAAGTTTCTGCGCGGCGGCGATGGAAAATATCCCGGTTCCGCAGTAGAGTTCGATAAGTTCATCTTTTCCGGAATTTCTGATCTCCTCCACCGCACGTTCCACCAGCTTGGCGGCGACTGCGGTATTGGTTTGAAAAAATCCGCCCGCCGGAACTTTGAACTTTCCGACTCCGGGCAGTTCTTCAGTGAGCCAGTCACTCTTTTTCACTTCGCCGGAGGCGGCAAACGCCGTCACCTGATCGTGCGCGGTATACCGCCACGTCATCGAATCACCGGAACTCTTCCAGGTACACGCGCTGACGGCATCATTTATCTCCGGACATGCCAGCAGACACTTTTCCACCGGGATAACGGTGATATTATCCCGTCCCACCATACCGGATCTGCCATCGGCAGTACGGTGAAGTTTCAGCTTGTTGCGGTATCCCAGACGTTGCGGCGCGGCAAACGGCTCACGCATCACGCCATCATCCAACAATCCGGAACGGGTGAGAAAATCGGCAAACTGCGTCTGCTTCCACTGGAGTTCAGTTTCATAATCACAGTGCAAATAAGCACATCCCGGACATCCGTGTTCATACGCCGGACACGGCGGTGTTATCCGGTGCGGAGAACTTTTCAGAACCTTTACCAGTTCGGCGCGGACGAAGGAATTTTTCTCCTGTACGATGCGGACTTCCAGCTCCTCACCGGGCAATCCGCCGGGAACGAAACAAACTTTTCCGGATTCCAGATGTCCGACTGCATCGCCGCCGTATGCCAGCGTGCTGACGGTCAATTTACATTTATTATTCACCGTCCCGGCTCCCGGGAGCATCCGCCATCACGCCCTGTCCCAAATCGACGATGCCGCTGTCCCGCGCCGGACCTTTCCGCTGTTTCGGACGGTCATTGACGATTTCAGAAACGGTGATCTCATCGCGGCTGCGCAAATGGTAATCCACCCCCTGCCGGGCGGGAACGCCGCCGACCCGGTCAACTCTGCCGTTCTTGTTGTTGCGGAGCAGAGACGGGATAGTCCCGCTGGTCTTCCAATAGGAGTTTTCCAACGTCTGCCCGGCAGAGTTGAACGCCAGATAATGAAACACCTTCGGCGCGACCGGCATCAGCAGATGCAGCCGGCTGAGCATGTCGATTTCAGCTTGAAACTGTTCATATCCGACCACACTGCCGACCCGCACGACACCATAGACCTTTTTATCATCTTCCACCACCAGATAATATCCGATGGAACGGGGTTCCGACAATGTGCGGATCGTATAGGTGCGTTCATCATAATCTCCGTTGCGGGGTTTGCCCTCCAACGCCGGAAGACCGACGGTACGCTTCCACACCACGTTGCCTTCGGAGATTTCAAAATGCACATCCCGGCTGCGGAACTCATGCTTGAGTGCATTATGCGCAACATACACATGGACCTTGAACTTGCCGCTGCGCTCCAGCTGATAATGGTCACTCAACCGGAAAACCATCCGGCGCACTTCGCCCGGTGCCAGCTGCAATCCGGTGATGGAAATTTCCGCATTCTTCCGCTTGCCGATCGGACGGTTGAAATTATCCCGGACATCGAACATCAAAAAACCCTGAAGTGCCGGGTCTCTGCCGAACAACAGCGGTTTTCCCGAATCATTGCGCAACGTGACACACGCGTAAATGCGTTCATACTTGATAAACACGGAACGGTTGAGGCTCATCTGTACTCCCAAACGGGCATACAACGGTGCCGAACACACAAAGAGCATCAGCACCGTCAGAAAAATTTTATACCGCATCTGCATGATCATCATCTCCTATGGTTGAAGTTTACAGCAAATCTTTTCAATGACCGCCTCCGGGGCGATCTCATGACAAAACACCCTTTCCAACGGACAAAACCGTTTCAGACATCCCGAACAGGCAGCACCGTTGCTCAACGGCATGGAACATTCACCCCACGGTCCGGTCAACCCCGGCTCCGTCGGTCCGTAAAAACCGAACACCGGACGGCGCAATGCCGCCGCCGCATGCAGCGGACCGGAATCGTTCCCCAATACCGCCTCCGCACCGCGCAGCAATTCAAAAAGCGCAGGAAGAGAAGTTTTCCCGGCAAGGTTGATGGCTCCTTCGCCGATAACATCGCCCAGCGCGCGTTCACTTTTTCCTCCGGCGATAACGAAACCCATCTCCGGAAAGAGTTTCTTCATCCCCCGGATAACTCCGGCAAAAAGTGCCGGGGGAAACTGTTTACTCTCCCATCTGGTTCCCGGCAGCAGCACCATGTAACGCGCCGGCAATTCCGGCAGTTCCGCCTTTCCGGCAACCGACACCGGCAAATCCGGATAGACGATCTCCCCGCTGCGTTCAAGCGAAAATATCCCCTCCACCAGACGGACACACCGTTCCACCGCGTGCATCGGTTCAAGAGTGACCTTGCGGTTGTAAAACCACGCCGCCGCCGCTTCGCGCGGAGCGGCAAATCCTCCCCGCACTCTGCTCCGGGTCATAAAAGTACACACTCCACTGCGGAACAACCCCTGAAAATCGAGCACAGCATCATATTTTTTCTGCCGCAAACGGGAACGCAAACGGAAAAATTCCGGCACACACCCGGGAAATTCTGCCAGTTTCCGGCGTTCAAAGCAGATAATATCTTTGACTTGAAAAGGGGAAAACTCCAGCAACGGCGCAAACTCCGGATTCACCACAAAATCCAGCTCCGCTCCCGGGAACGCTTTTTTCAAAACATCCAACGCCGGAAACAGATGGATTATATCTCCGAAACTGCTCGGTTTGATTGCCAGAAAACGTTCTGCCATTATCGTCAACGTCCAATTTCCAGACGTCTGGCGAGACGTTCCGGCAAACCGGCGGCGCGCACCTTTTCCTGCGCCGCAGCAATATCATAAGGGACCCGGCAGCGGCTGACATTTTTAGCATCCGTGTTGTAGATGGCAAAACTTGCCCGGGGATCGTTATTGCGGGGCTGACCGATACTGCCGATGTTGAAAAGATATTTGTGTCCGCGTTCCAGAGGAACGGTCAACATATCGGCAACAGAAAAATCGGTGTCATTCTGCGGCTCATATACATTGGAGTTCCAGTTCGGGATACATTCGACCGCACGCCGGGAACCGGTGGCGAACGGGATACGGTCAAACGCGACCGGCATGTGCGAATGTCCGCAGAAACAGACCGGCATCACCTGATAAGAGAAGTTCGCAGTAGCATGCTGTACATCAAAGACATAGCCCCACGTTTCCGGAGAATCCAATGTCGCGTGTACCGCCGTTGCTCCGCATGCCGGCATGACCTGCTTATAAGGCAGAGCATCCAGCCATGCCCGCTGTTCATCATCGAGCTGATCGTGCGTCCACTGGATAGCCGCCGCCGCATGGGGATTGAAACCGGATTCTTCAGTATTGCCGGTGACGGCATAATCGTCATGGTTTCCTTTGACCGCACCGACCAGATCCAAACTCCGCACGATCTCCAGACACCGCACCGGATCGGCATTATAACCTACAACATCCCCCAGCAAGATGAATTTATCCACCTGAAGCGCATTGCAGAAAGCAAGGACCGCTTCAAAGGCTTCAAGGTTGCCATGTATATCGCTCAAAACAGCATACTTCGGCATCGCAAAACAACTCCAAAATTTTTACCTTATCTCCTGCGGAACACCGCAACTTACCAAATCCAGAATCCGAAATACCGGAAACATCATCACGACCTTTCCGCCCGGACCATGAACAAAAAAAGAACGCCGCAGACACTGTAAGCCGGATTCTGTACCGCCTTGCGGCGGCGGCAATCATCTGTCTGATGCGACCAGAACCCGGGACTTGTAACGTCGCGAGCAACGACTCGTCCCCTATTTGGTCTTGCTGCGGGAGGAGTTTACCTTGCAGCGGAACTCTCATTACCGCCCGGTGAGCTCTTACCTCACCCTTTCACCCTTACCGACCGAAAAATCGACCGGCGGTCTCCTCTCTGTTGCACTTGTCTTTCCGCAGAGTATGGTCTGCGGCACCCCTCTTTTCAAAGGGGCTCCCTGCTCTGTGCAGTCCGGACTTTCCTCAACGCGGAGAAAAATTTCCCGCGCCGCGATTGCCCATGTCCACAGCGTTCCCTATAATATAGCAATGGGAAAGCCATTATGCAAGATAAAAGTAAAACTTTTTTCAAATTTACACACAGTTGTCTCATAAAAAACTACCTGCGGCGGCGCCTCGCGGGCAATCTTACGGGCAAATCGTCGGACGCCCACTCAGTCATGGACAGTAGTCCACTCCTTCGTTGTCGCCTTGATTTACCCGCAACCTTGCCGCACGATGCATCCACCGGTCGCGAACAGACCACTTTGAACGCAGTGTCACTGGTGGCGCGGCGCATTGCGCACGCGCGTTTTGCTCGCGCAAAACATGGAACAGCTGTAAAAAAACCGGAAAAAAAGATTGACTTTTGCAAAATCGGAGCTATCTTATAAAAAGTTCAATATATTGCAAGAAAAGTTCACTAACTTCAAAAAATTCAATAATCATGGAAAACTGGATAATATTACTTCTCGACCTGTTCGGAACCGCTGTGTTCGCCATCACCGGAGCCGTACAGGGCATCCGGCATCATCTGGACGTCTTCGGTGTAACAGTTCTTGCCTGCTGCGTGGGTGTCGGCGGCGGCATGGTGCGTGACTGCATCATCGGCTGTACTCCGGTAGCCGCGCTCTCCAATCAGCACTACATCATTATATGCATTGCGGTCGGATTGATTTCATACGCCACGGCGCGGTTCTGGATCCGCAAGCGCAATATCATCAAGATATGTGATGCTATCGGATTGGGAGTTTTCACCGCGCTCGGTGCGGAAAAAGGGTTCGCTCAGGGATTGAGTTTTACCGGTATCATTCTGTGCGGAACCATCACCGCCATCGGAGGCGGTATCATCCGCGATCTGCTTACCGGAAAGATACCGGTGGTGCTGAAAAGTGATTTTTATGCGACCGCATCACTTATCGGCGGATGCTTTTACTGCCTGATGCTGCCGTTAAAATATCCGTTTGCGGTAAACTTTGCCTTGGTATCACTTCTGGTTTGCGCAATCCGTCTGCTGGCGATACGCTACAACATCCAGCTTCCGGCGGCAGGACGTCTGGTAAACCGCCGCCACAATCAAGTCCCATAAAAAAATCAAACCTGTACCGCCGCAAATTATTTTCCCGGCGCAGAAGTGGGATGTACCACCACGGCTGTATCGGTTTCATTGCCGGTGTAAATGCTCAAAAAGTGAGTGTTGCCCAGCACGGCGGCATTGACATTTCCGGCGTGATAATCGTCTTTGCTTGCAAAGGTGATGATTTCCGGAGCTGACCACGCCGAAGGATCACCGAACACCTTAGAAGCCTGCGCCGTGCGCCGCTTGAGCGCGCCAGCTATCCGCTGATAATAATAGTTGGAAACGATTCCCGTTTCCGGGTCAAAGATCAACGCCGGAGTCGATTCCCGGATATCGTTGATAGCGGTCAGTGCCACGCTCCAGGTTTTACCGTAATCCCGGGATTCCAACTGAAACTGGACCGGAAGTTCACTGGAATCGGGTGATTTTTCCCGCCGGGCGATTGCCAGTATTTTTCCCTCACCGAGATAAACCGCTGAAGGTTCCGTCGGCCATTCGATCTTGGAAAGATTACTGCCGACAACGTGCTGTACCCAGCTTCTGCCGTTATCGGAACTGGTCAGAGTTCCCCATGAATTCGCATCACCGCCACGGTAATTTCCGGCAAACCACAGAGACATCAGCCCGACACCGGGGACAGAAAATATTCCGGTTATCTGCATCGGTTGTACTGCAAGTTCCGGAATTGAGAGCAGTTCAAACTTTTTCCCGTCGACCGTCCGGAACAGAGAAAAGTGACCTTCAAACGGAAAAATCCCACTGCGGCAGCTCCGCGTCCACAGCAGCATCGCGCCAGAGGAATCAACTCCGGAACCACTGGCGACATCGCCATGATCAGCATTGTCCAATACCAATACTTCCTCCTGCCAAGTCTCTCCATTGTCATCGGAAACGCGGGCATACACGGCGCGGCACGCTTCGTCGATGGAGTGTCCCGCCCCGCGGCTGTACGCACAAATCAACCGGGTTCCGACAGCTTCGATCATCGACCATGAATTATATCCGGGGAAGCCCTGAACGATCACCGTTCCGGGAGAAACATAATTTTCATACATAATAATCACTCCTTGCTGCTTTATTCCGGTGCGTATCCTTCGTCATTGAAGAATAGCATAAAATCACAAACCGGGAGTAAATATAGCTCAAAAAGGGGGATTTTCAAGAAAAAAGGCAAAAAAATTGGAGCGAGTGACCGGATTCGAACCGGCGACAGTCACGTTGGCAACGTGATACTCTACCAGCTGAGTTACACTCGCTCGTTGTTGTACTCATAATATAGCTCTCTTTTTGAATTTGTCAAACCATTTTTTGAAAATTTTTGCATTTTTTACCGCGAAACCGGCAAATGCCGGCTTCTGTTGCGGCATATTCTTGAAAAAACCCCGCCATCGTGCTATATTATATAAATGCAGATGGGGGATTTATTTTCCTGTCATTGGATTGTTACGGAGAGTTCATCGTGAGTGTCAGCAAAAGAAAAAAATACTGGATATTGGAGATCACAGCACTGGCGGCGGTTTTCGTCAGCTTGTGCTGGGGGGTCTTTTCCGGCATCATCAACCGGCAGTGTTCGCTGGTCCCCGGTGAAGATAATGCGGGATATATTCTGCTGATGATCGGTCTCATCACCGGTTCCATTCCGGTTTTTTATCTGATTTTTCAGGCGGTACTGGTCTGCTTTTACCGCCCGCTGCACAAAGATGAGATCAACGACAGCGACCTTCCCGGATGTACGGTCATCGTTCCGGCATACAACGAAGGTTCCGTTGTGGCGGACACGCTGCGGACATTGCTGAAAAGCAACTACCCGGAAGAAAAACTTGAGATCATCGCCGTCAATGACGGTTCCGCCGATGATACCTGGAACTGGATAACTCTCGTGTCCGGCGAATATCCCGGCAGGATAACCGCCATCAACCTTGAAGAGAATCAGGGAAAAAAACACGCCCTCCACCTCGGATTCAATCAGGCGAAACACGATATCGTTGTCACCATCGACAGCGACTCCACCGTAAAAGCCGATACCCTGCGCCAACTGGTACTCCCCTTTGAAAACCCCATAGTCGGCGGTGCCGCAGGTGTGGTGCGTGTCAAAAATATCGACGACGGCATCATTCCGCGCATTCTCGATGTCTGCTTTGTCTTTTCCTGCGACTTTATCCGCAGTGCCCAGAGTGCCATCGGCGCCGTACTCTGTTCTCCCGGTGCGATAAGTGCCTACCGCAAAGCCGCCATCCTCCCCCATCTCGATGCGTGGCTCAACCAAACCTTTCTCGGAAAACCCTCCACCATCGGCGAGGACCGCGCGCTCACCAGTATTCTTTTGCGCAACGATTACCACGTCGTACTGCAAAACACTGCTGAAGTGGAAACCGTCGTTCCGGTGGATTATCCTCAGCTCTGCCGCACCCTGATCCGCTGGACACGCGGCGATGTCCGCGAAGGTCTGCTGATGATACGCCACTTCTGCAAAAAGTTCCATTTCGGCGATCTGCGTCTGCTCGCGCTTAAGATAAATCTGGTCTGCCAGCTCCTCGGTCTGGTGATGCCGATCGTATCGCTGCCGCTCTTTCTCTATGCGATAGTTGCCAATATCGGCAATCTGCCGCTGATGCTGAGTTATGTCCTCTTTGCCACCTGGCTCTGGGCGGCGATACCGGCTGTCCTTTACGCGCACCGGGAATCGCCGTTGAAAGCGGCATGGGCATTTATCTGCGCATTTATCAGTTTGTTTGCGCTGTCCTGGATCTGTATTTACTCCTGGATAACCATGAACAACCCGCAATGGATGACCCGCGGCGGCAAAAACGAAAGTTCCGACGTCAAGATCCGCAGCGTGCAGGGCAATCCCTGAACTTATGCAGTGCGAACGCTATATAAAAATCATCGCTGTCGGCAGGATGAAGGAGAAAAACCTTACCCATCTGACCGATGATTTTCTCTCCCGGCTCAACCGTTACGGCAAATGCGAAACGGTCATTCTTCCGGACAGCGATGTGACAAAAGAGGGCATCGCCATCTGCCGGGAACTGGACAAAGAGCGCAATTCCACCATCTTCATCCTCTCCGAAGAGGGCAAAGAGTGGACTACCGCCGGTTTTGCCGCTCAATTGGAAAAACTTGATTCCCGCGCGGTTTTCGTTATCGGCGGACCGTTCGGGTTATCTCCGGAAGTCAAACAGCGGGCGCATCACCTCTGGTCGTTATCCAAGTTGACATTTACTCACGAGATGGCACGTTTTCTGCTTTGCGAACAGCTCTACCGCGCATTAAATCTACTGAATGGCGGAAGCTACCACCACGTCTGACAACGGCGGGATGTGGGGGGGCGATATTACCGCCTATGGGCTGGGCTGGTGTGTGTGTCAATGGGCCCCACCGCCTTCATCTTCGCCACTGCAGCTTCCAAAGCCTTTACACCGGCGGAGGGGTCAGAGATGTTCAAAACCGTCTGCTCCATAGGACAAAGTCCGGTGCGGCTGCGGTTGAAGATATTTTTGACCCGCAAAGTATAGGTCACTTTGATGTTGTATTTTTCAAGGATCTCCACTGCGCTGTCACAGATAAGTTCGGCGTGAACATACTTCACTTTGCCGCAGATGGCGACCATGGCGGCGGCTTTGCCGATGACCTTGTCCACCAGTACGGAATTTTTCATTTTATCCGGATGCTGACGGTAGATATCGAGGATAGGAGAGATGCCTCTGCCGTTTTCATCGTGGACGATTTCGCCGTATTTGATGATGACACATCCGGCTTTGTTGTCGAGGATCCTCTGCCGGGCGACCTGAATTGCGTGCTTTTCCGCCTCTTTTGCCGCGCCGCAACTGCCATATTTACAGCAGAAACATCCGCTCAGCACGCCGACAGCGATCACCGCAGCACCAACTGTCAATATTGAACGCAACATATTACACCTCTCTTTTTGTATTTAATCCCGTTCAAGTTTTATCAACGTTATCTCCGCCTTGCGGCCGAGACGGATGGGAAATCCGCTCCATATTCCCGTTCCGTTGGAAACATAGAGCCGGGTATTGCCCACGGTATATTTTCCGGAAACAAAACCGCCGTTCACTTTGCGGACGATCCGGTCAAACCCTGAAATCATGCCTCCGTGCGTATGCCCGGACAACTGAAGCATCACCTCCATTTTCGCACTGCAATGAACGATATCCGGACGGTGTGCCAGCAATATCACGGCATCATCGCTGCCGACATCTTTGAATGCCTGACGGAAATTCGCCTCCGGAGCGCGGTTCCGTTTTCCGGCGGCATCACCGACACCGACCAGAAAAATACCGCATCCGGGGGAATGGGAAGTGTTTACCAGCATCCTGACCTTGCACTGGTTTTCAAAGAAGCTCATCCACTCATAATATCCGGAGTAATATTCGTGATTGCCCGGAACCCCGTACACGCCGAAACGGGCTTCAAGTCCGGCAAGCGGGAGCAGTTTATATCCAAGTGCGGCAACGCGACCGTCAACGAGATCCCCGCCCAGCAGAACCAGATCCGGTTTCAGAGAGTTCACTTTGGCAACCAGATGTTCGATCCGTTCCGGGTCACTCATGGCATCGACATGGAGATCGGTCAGCCAGACGATCTTCAAACCGTCAGCACGGCGCGGCAAGCCGGGGATTTCAAAAGTTACCTCCCGGAGTTCCGGGAAAGCAGTTCCGTACATCATTCCCACAGCGGCAGAGATCACTGCCACAGCGAACAATATCAGATTTATCCATCTGCCGGCGCGATGGTACGATTCCGGTATTTTGCGCCGCACCAGTTGTACCGCGCACCTGACAAGCATACGGCAGCACTCGGAGAACAGCAGTAAAAAGAAGAATATAAAGTGTACCGCATAGACATACGCACCCACCAGCAATACCCCGCGCGGCAGATCCGGAGCAAAATACATCGCTCCGCCGAAAGCGTGCAGTATCTGGAATTTGAATGCCGCCACTGTCACCATCACCGCAGCGGCAACCTTCCACACCGGATGTTTTCCCGGAATGGTCAATACCGCCCGCCAGATAACAAATGCGGCAGATAAAAATGCAAATAATGCTATCAAACTGATCTCCTTTTACCCATGTTCCGGAAATTTCAGTGCAGAACACATAACTCGTGTGAAATATACTGCCGCAAAAACGATTTGTCAATAATACTTTTTCAGAAAATGTATTATTTAAGTGTATGCTTACCTGGCATCCGGATCGCTCAGGAGCAGATGACGGGCGGCACTGTCCCCGGCGGCGGCGGCACGGCGGAGCAGTTCCAGTCCGCGCGCCTTATCCTGACGGACACCGCGCCCGTCCAGGAGAGCAATGCCCATCTTGCGCATACCTTTGACCGAACCGCCTTTTGCCGCCTGGGAAAACCAGAAAAATGCCGCCGCATCATCGCGCTTCACACCGTGACCGTTGGCATAACACATTCCGAGCAGACAGCGCGCTTCGTCATCACCGCCGACAGCGGCGGCACGGTAATTGTCAAATGCTTTAAAAAGATCTTTTTCCGTTCCCATACCGTAAAAGCAGCAATCCCCCACCTTGCGCAACGCCGGAGGATAACCACTCCCGGCGGCGCGTTCAAAATATTCAAATGCCTGCGCAAGATCGTATTCAACATTTACTCCGGCAAGGTGTGCATTGCCCAGATTGACCAGCGCGCGCGGGTTCCCTGCCCGCGCCGCGCGGCGGGTGTATTCCAGAGCCTTTTTACTGTCCGGCGGCAATCCCAGTCCCATATCCAGCACCTCCGCCAGCTGTGCCAGTGCCTCCATATTTCCCGCCTGTGCGGCGCGTTTCAGCATGGTGATGCCAAGCGGGGTGTCCACATCACCGCCGATACCGGTGCGCAAGCATGAGGCGTACAACAGCAACGCTTCCGGATGCGGCTGCGGAGAAGCGACATACGCCGCCAGCGTTTTGCGCAGCTCCTTTCCGTGGCGCGGCGCATCGCGGAAGAGATATTTGGCAAGGATGAATTTTCCATACGGAAACTTCGCCGCCTCACGCCGCATAATGGTCAACGCCTGCTCTTTATCCGCTTTCAACGCGGGAAACTCACCGTAAACATTTTTTTCGGCATCGAACCCGGCATAAAGCAGTTCGGCATAGCTCAGCGTTGCCGCCGTCAAATCCTGTTCCATCGCCATGCGGTAATATTTCACTGCCATCGCCAGTGAACGCTGACACCCCCAGCCGCGCTCATAACAGCGACCGAGATTATATTGCGCCTGCCGGTTGCCGCCGTCAGCGGCTTTCCGGAACCAGTAGACCGCCAGCACCGGATTGCGCTGCCGGTTGCGCCCGAAAAAATATTCATTGCCGAGAGTGAACTGCGCGACACTATCCCCCTGCCGCGCCAAACCATACAGCCGTTCCGCATCATCTGCGGCGGTCACGGCAAACAAAGATAAAAAAACCGCACCGGCAAAACATTTCACCAGTGCGGTACGCATAGCATATCCTTTCAGGAAACCGGAAATCACCGGTTTTCTGCGGCTTTTTTCAATTCTTCGACCAGAGCTTCCAGCTCCTTGATACGGGCATCAAGTTTCTGAACCTTTTTCGGCAGAGCCAGACGCGCCATAAATTCGCGCTGCGTTTCAGCCGGAGTTCCGATACCAACGGCACCGGCAGGCATACTGCGCAAAACAGAACTGGTTCCGGCGACCTGAACACCGTCACCGAGGGTGATGTGACCGTTGACACCGGCTTTCGCGGCAAGCACCACCCCGCGACCGAGTTCCGCACTTCCGGCGATACCGCACTGCGCGACCAGAATGGAACTTTCACCAACGGTAACGTTGTGCGCCACCATCACTTGATTGTCGATCTTGACATTGCTTTTGATCCAGGTACGACCGAAACGGGCACGGTCAATGGTGGTATTGGCACCGATTTCAACATCGTCGTCGATCTGAACGATACCGGTCTGCGGAACTTTGACCAATCCGGCAGGACCGGGAATAAAACCGAATCCGTCAGCACCGATGACCACACCGGAGTGGATGACAGCTTTATTGCCGATGCGGCAGCGGAACATCACCGTGACGTTGGGAGCAAGATTGCAGTTGGCTCCGATGCTGACTTCGTGTCCGATATAAGTTCCGGCACCGATAACGGTGTTATCGCCGATAACGGCATCGCGTTCGATGACGGCATTGGCTCCGATGGAAACGTTGCTGCCGAGCTTGGCAGTGGGGTCAACAACCGCAGAGGGATGCACTCCGGGAACAGCAGCGGGGGCTTCTTCCGCGAACATGGCAACGACTTTGGCAAACGCCAGATCGACATTATCGCAGGCGATGAGGGTGCGTTCCGGATCTTCACTTTTTGCCAGATCGGGGCAAACCAGCACGATACCGGCTTTGGTCGTAGCGAGAAGTTCTTCATAACGCTTGTTGCCGACAAAACTCAACTGCTCCGCAGTCGCTTCTTTGACACTGGCAACGCCGGTGACGCTCCTGTCGGCATCGCCGCAGACACGGCCTCCGGTGATTTCAGCTATCTGTGCCGCACTAAGGGTAATATTTTTCATTTTTTGACCTCCGTTTTATTCTTTGGCGCAGTACGGTTGAGTTCCCGGATCACCTCATCACTGATGTCGCGTCCGGCAGGAAAGAGCAGCAAAGCCGGCTGATCGTTGAGTGTCCGTCCGGATTTGTCGATAATAAAGTTGAATCCGCGCACAGCGGCGCGCCGCTTGATCTCGGCATGGATATCCGCCATGATCTCAGCGCGTTTCTTGCGTTCGAGTTCCTTGCGTTCCCGGGAGACTTCGGTGACATAAAGCTGTATCTCCGCCTCTTTTGCCCGGACTTTACGCAACGCTTCATCGGCATTTTTCTGAGTAATGAGTTTTTCACTTTCGCTCAATGCCGGATTGACGGCATCCGTTCCGAGCTTACGGGCGGATGCACGGAGTTCGTTCAACTGCTTTTGCAGCTGGGTGAGATAAGCGCGCACGGCTTCGGCGCGCTGATTGATAAAATTTTCAACTGAACGGCTTTTGTGATATTCCCGGAAGATTTTTTCCAAATCGACCACGCCGATGCGATCCTCAGCAGAGACCGCAGCGATCCAGCATACGAGCAGCACAGCCAGAAGCGATTTGAAAAAATTCTTCATCTCGGGAACATTATCCAATCAGTTGGTGCTGTAATTGGGCGCATCCTTGGTGATGACCACGTCATGCGGGTGCGCTTCGCGCAATCCGGCGGCAGTCACTCTGACTATCATCGCGTTGTCCTGGAACTCCGCCAGCGTGCGGGCTCCGCAATAACCGAAACTGTAACGCAGTCCGCCGACAAACTGGTGAATGACACCGCGCACCGGGCCGCGGAAGGGAACCATCGCTTCGATGCCCTGCGGCACGAGTTCGGTATCGTCATCCACATCGTCCTGTCCGTAACGTTCACGGCTGCCCTTGTTGCATTTCATCGCTTCCAGACTGCCCATGCCGCGATAGGCGACATAACTGCGGCCCTGGTGAAGCACGACATCACCGTTGCTTTCACTGGTACCGGCAAGTGCGGAACCCATCATCACGCAGGATGCACCGACCGCGATAGCTTTGGCAACGTCACCGGACTGCTTGATACCGCCGTCGGCGATGACCGGAATATCGGCAGGGATGGCACTCTTGACCGCGTACACTGCGGAAACCTGCGGAACGCCGACACCGGCGACCACGCGGGTGGTGCAAATGGAACCGGGTCCGATACCGACCTTGATCGCATCAGCACCGGCATCGGCAAGAGCTTTGGCAGCTTCGGCAGTGGCGATATTTCCGGCAACGATGTCGATGGAAGTGTAACGGTCCTTGAGCAGTTTGACCGTGTCGATCACGCCCTTGGAGTGACCGTGCGCCGTATCAATGACCAGCGCATCGACACCGGCTTTGACCAACGCTTCGGCGCGGGCTTCATCGTAGGGACCGATCGCGGCGGCGACCCGGAGCTGGTGACGGCTGTCACGGTTGTAATCCGGTTCATCGCGGGCGATCAGGGTACGGACGTCGAGGAAGCTGAACAAACCGGTGAGTTTGCCGTCTTTATCGACCATGGGAAGCTTACCGACTTTGTTTTCCCGCATGATGTTGTACGCATCGGCGATCGCGGTGCCGTCGGGAGCGGAGATCAGATTGCCGGTCATGACATCGCGGATGCGGATGTTGTAATCGGTGAGGAACTTGATATCTCTACTGGTGATGATACCGACCAGTTTGCCGTCTTCTTCCACGATGGGGAAACCGGAGAAGGAGTATTTGAGTTTCTTCTTTTCAGCGAGCATTTCACCGACAGTCTGATCCGGATGGAAAGTTACCGGAGTGCGGATAACACCGTTGAGGTAATATTTGACCTTGCGCACCTCTTCCGCCTGACGTTCCGGGGAGAGGTTCTTGTGGATGACACCGATACCGCCGAGGCGCGCCATGGCGATCGCCATTTCGCTTTCGGTGACGGTATCCATCGCGGCACTGACAAACGGGATGTTCAGCTTGATGTTCCGGGAGAAGTTGCTGGAAATATCAGCATCATGCGGCAGAAAGTCCGCATACTGAACCACCAGAGAGATGTCATCAAAAGTGAGTCCTTCAAAGGGGAAGGCCGCCATAAATTTGTCAATGTAACGCATAAAAGCACCGCTTTCATTTAGGGTTGAAATATAATTATACTCCTTTTATATAAAATACACCCGGAATGCACTTTTTTCAAGTGTGAAAGCGCAGTTTTATTGAATTTTTATCGCAAACACCCACAGTCCACTGCAACTGACAAATTTGTGCGCAATAAAAGCAGTCTTGGAATAGTGATGCGAGGCGGTTGCCGCCGAGCGCGCGCTCCTGGACGAAGCGAACCGCCGGTCAACAGCCGGCGGACGCGCTGAAGAAATTCAGCGCGGGCGAAGGAAGCCGAGCAGTAAGCCGCGAGGTCAGCCGATGAAATCGGCTGACCGCAGGCGCCACGTCTCGTTAGAATCAAAACTAGGCAATCAGCGAACAACTTGCAATCTCACAAAAAATTACAGCTTCAAATTTTTCCGTTCCACAATAGCAAAGCCCAACATGGATAAGATGCTGCCTATACAGCAATTTAGCATATCTGCATGTGGATCCCACGGATTAACCAAATTACCAAGAAATAATTCCGAATGTTGTTTCTCTGCTATTATGAAATCTAACCATTCCAATAATTCGTAAATGCCAGCTATACCAACTATCGCAGAAAAAACAAAGACATACATCATTATTTTGTTTGAAAAAATTCTTTTTTTCACCGATACATCTAAAATCGCATAGCTTAATGCCCCGCAAAAAAGATGCCCGAAACGATCAAAATTATTTCTTCCATATTCTCCGAATAAAACAAGATGCTTTCCGAGTGGAACATTCGAAAAGCCATAATGCCCTCCAATCGTATGTAGCACACACGCTATCGTAATCAATATTAACGAAATTTTGGACAAGCGGCAATGATACACACTAACGTATACAACAAGTATCACAAGAAGCCACACTGTAATATTTTCGACCAACCAAACAGACCAAAAATACGGATTAATGGATAAATACAAACAACTTACAAGGTACACTATTCCGCAATAAAATTCAACATTGTTCAGCTTCAGATTTTTAGATAAATGCATCTATTATACCTTTGTACTTCGTCTTCCTTTAACAAGCAAAAAACGAAGTACAATATTTATTTACCCATTCTTCAATAGCGACGCATTAAATCATCAACAACTTCTTGCTTACCGCTTCCTGATGCTCGCGTTACTTCAGTCACTTCATATTCAGAACTACCTGAAGCTGTTGTTCGTTCCTTAACGCGATATGTCGTCGCATAAAGATTAAGGGTAAACAAAAAAGCAACTGTTAAAGAACATGTGAACAAAATTTTAAAAATATAAGCTTTCATACTAACATTATCCTTCCTTTTTACAGATGATTAGAATCTGGTTTAAAACAATTCATTTTCAGGATACTTCTCAAGTAGTTCATTGATTTTTGCTTCATATCCTTTTTTGTAATAAATTACATCAACATGTCTCGCTCCTGCAAG
Source organism: Lentisphaeria bacterium (assembly GCA_017508135.1). Taxonomy (GTDB): domain Bacteria; phylum Verrucomicrobiota; class Lentisphaeria; order Victivallales; family Victivallaceae; genus UBA1784. The sequence continues at coordinate 28,905 of JAFVZN010000006.1, forward strand.
CGAACCACCGGTGCGCATTTCAGATACTATACGTATACGCTTATAGCAATTCTGCGTTACTTCGTCTGTTAATTTACTTGGTATAACAGGTTCTCCAATAAATTTTTGCTTTCCGAGTTTCCATCCGGAATCTGTAAGCCAATACTCTGCATATTCTGTATTTGCTCCCATAAATGAATCCTTTCTTACATTATCTCGACAAAAACGCAATGGCTGATAAAACACTCCTCCTTTCTAAAAAAACAGCCGCATTATTCTTGCAAACGAAGACTGATGCGGCACAAAGGAACGGCCAATAAAATGGTTCATAAAAAATCCAAAAAAAAATCGGACGTTTCCATGCACCGAGACTGAGGGCCTGACAAACCCGCTTATTCCATGACAAGAAAGCGCCCGATAAAACATGTAGATACAGTTCTACCGGCACACTTCTCCTAAGGAATAAGCAAACAAAAAATTTAACTTGTCAGGGTTTCAGTCTCGTTTGCAGAAGATATTATCTAATTTTTTAAACATCCCAAATGCGAAAATCTACCGACTTTCTCACTACTAAGATTAATATAGCAGTTTTATAAGTTTTTTTCAAATCACAAATTCATTTTTTTCAAAAATTCCACGCAGATAATTACATAAAAAAGTCAATTTTAACATTTGTAAAAAGATATGAGCTCGCCCGGAGGTAATAGCGCGACGTTAATGTGAGTTTTTTCAAGGCAAACCTGAGGCAACCAAAGCTGCTTGTCTCGACGTGGTGTAACGAAGCCGGAAGTCCGCAAAAAGGCTCGCAGTACCAAGCGTGATTGCCGCCGCCCAAAAAAAAGGGGCTGTTGCAATCTGAAGTGCACCCCAAAAGTTGGACACAACTTTTGGGGTGCACTTCAAAACATAAGATTTAGCGACAGCCTCGTTGTTATACCCAAAATACTTATTCAATCATGATTCTCTGCATTCCTCAATAAATATCTTTGAGGAATGCGATACCTCGGGTATGAAGTGTGTCTATTGGCATGCAGAATCGCTGGTGTACCCGATAGGCAATGCAACGCTTTTCACCGCGCACAAACTTGCCAGCCGGAGGGAGACAGCCGTTCCGGCTTTCTCCCCGCCGGACTCCCCTCTTTTCCAGTTCCCCGTCGCGCGCAACGTTTTCTGGTATTTTCCTTCGATTACAGCGCCTGCGGTCAGCCGATTTCATCGGCTGACCTCGCGGCTTAAATGCTCGGCTTCCTCCGCCCGCGCTGAATTTCTTCAGCGCGTCCGCCAGCTGTTGACCGGCGGTTCGCTTCGTCCAG
>JAFVZN010000019.1 GCA_017508135.1 Lentisphaeria bacterium
ACGTCCGATGATCAAATGTGATTCGGAAAATCTGCTGGATATCGCGCTGCTGGAAATCGCTGAAGGCTTGCTCTCTTATGAGTTCGGTGATGAAACTGCACCGGCTGAGGCAGAAACTGCCGCTGCCGGAGAAAAAGTTTCCGCAGAGTGATTTCCTTTGATGATGGGATAAAGCACCGTTGGGTTCCGGCGGTGCTTTTTCTGTAATGTGGTGTTCCCGTTGAGAAAAGATGAAAAAGGTAGTTGCGCTACCAATGGGAGCAAAAATACTCCGCTTTTCTGGAGCAGAGCTTTTCTTGAAAAGGGAAAGGGGCAAAGAGAAATTATATCTCCTTATCAGGGATATAATGTTTGGGTAAAAGTTGGAAAGATATTGAGATGTTTCGTCGGGTAAGAGTTGGATTTTGTTGTGTCGCGGCGGTCGCTGCCGCTTGCGGCTGCCGGATGTGGAATGAGGATTTTTCTGCTGAGGGAAAACGTATCACCCGGGTGTACAGCTGGGGAACTATCCGCAACGAAGAACAGGCAAGACGTTATGCCGCTTCCGGAGTGACTGATATCCGGGTCCGGAATAAAAAGAGTTTTGAGCTGGCGAAAAAGTACGGCATCACGCCGTATTTCGGATGCTTTACCCCCGCAGGGCCCCACCCGCAGGTCATGACTCCGGAAGAGACGGCGCGCCACAATTATATAAACGGGTTCGATCTTCCGGCGGAGATGGCGAAAAAGGAGCGCAGGGCGATCATTGACCTGCGGCGGATCGAAAAACATCACCGTTACGGCGGCAACCGTGTAGACAAAGTTGATACGATCAATGTGAAAGCGATCGCGTGTTTCAGCAGTGATAAGGATCTGGTTTACAGCCGGAAAAAACTTGATGCCATCCTTGACCGCGCCATCCCCGGCACAGCGGGGATATACCTTGATTATTTCGGCTACTCCAACCACCGGGGATGTTATTGTAAGGAGTGTCAGGTGCGGTATCGGTTCTGGCTGAAGCAGGAGAAACTTCCGGATACGGAAGCGAACAAAGACCGGTTTTACCGGGATGAGCTGATAAAATATTACGACAAAATAGTCGCATATATCAGGAGCCGCCGTCCGGAGTACAAAGTTGTCGCTCATTTTTATCCTGATTTTGAACCGGATCCCTGGTTCGCCAACCGGACGCAGGTGGATGTCTGCGGGCAGACGGTGTCGTGGTATTTCAAATGGCAAAAGCGTGATATCGCCCGTTTCACCCGGTATATTCTCGCTCATGAAAAAGATTACAACCGCAAAGGTGAAGCTGTTCCTTTTATCGGAGTCAATGTCGATCCCCGGAGCAGTCTCGGAAGCAAGACCCCGGCTGACATCGAGTTGGAGCTGCAAACCATTATCGCTGCCGGCGGCAGGAGTTTGATGGTTTGCAACGGCAGTGCCATGATCGAACCCGGATACTTTGAGGTGTTCCGGAAATATTGCGGACGGCAGATCGCTGACGGAGAAAAGTGAGTTGACGTGACAAAAAACACCGATTTTGAAAAATCACGGGACATCTGTTGCCAAAAATAGCGAAAAAATAATTTTTTGCCGTTTTTTTGCGAAAAAAAAACGTTTGGAGATTGAAAATATATTGAAATAATACTATATTATATGCAATAATTAGGAAAACATAAAAATAACCCCGTGATAAAATACAGGAGTGTGTGAATCATGAAGATTGTCCGGAAGGGTATGTGTGGAGCTGCTGCATTGGCAGTGCTTGTATGTGGTTGCTATAACTACAAAGCTCCGGCTGCCGCAGCATTGGGCGACAGTTATACCGAACGTAAAAAAGACAGCACAGATGATATGTTCAAGAATATCAAGACGCTGTCACTCCTTGATGCCCAGCGTATCGCCATTAAGAACAACCCGACATATATTGCTGCGTATCATTCAGTTGAAGCTGCGCGCATGAAATATTATCAGGCGTGGGGTGCGTATTCTCCCACGGTCAGCGCGAGCTTTTCCATGCAGAATGGTCACAGCTGGGTGCGTGATTCTGCCGGAGAGCCGCGGGTCGATGCGTTCAATGTCGGCATGGGTATTCAGGCAAATATGCTGATTTTTGACGGATTTGCCCGTTTCTTCAAGTTGAAAGCCGCCAAGAGCAGCTTGAAATATCAGGAATACATGGAAGAAAACGCCTGCCGTACCATGATGCTGTCGGTCGCGTATGCATACAATACGGTTCTGCTCGCCATCGAACAGCGGCGTATCGCCATGGAAGACCGCAAGTTCCAGCTGGAATCTCTCCAGAACACCCAGTACAAGTTTGAAGCCGGTGCCGCTCCGCTGAGCGACGTGCTGAACTTTGAAATCCTCGTGAACAACGCCGAAGTCAAGATGATCGATGCTGATTATTCTTACGATACAGCGGTTTATGCACTTGCGGTGCTGATGGGTTATCCCGATGGTACGCTTCCTGTCGATTTGAAGTTTTCGGAAAACTACAAGGCGCAGTTCACGGAACTTCCCGCTGTCGAAATTTATCTCGATGCCGCGCTTGCCAACCGTCCTGATCTCAAGGCGTATCGCGAACAGCTCAATATCGCCAAATATCAGGTCTATCAGGCATGGGGTGCGTATTCTCCCACGGTCAACGGTTATGTCAGCATGGGGTTTGATGCCGACTCGATCGACAAAAACTACTCTTACATGGGAAGACGTTACACCGAAGATTTCGCGCTCTCCTATGGTGTGAGTGCCAACTGGACGATCTTCAACGGAGCCATCCGTTACAATCAGCTGCGTGAAGCGCAGGCGAGCATGGCTGCAACCGATTTTCAGGTTGCCGCGCAGTGGTTCAATGTGGTCGACGAAGTGCGTACCGCGTATGCCAACTACATCCAGAGTGTCAAAAAGACCAAACTTTACGACCGCGTGAGGGAACTTTCCGCCAAGCAGCGCGATCTCGTCGATGATGAATACCGCGCCGGTAATGCGGAGTTGACCCGTCTCAACGAAGCACAGCGTGACCTGGTGGAGGCTGAAACCAACCTCGCTTCCAGCCACATCAATGTGCAGAATGCCAAAGCGCAGCTCGATGCCGTTGTCGGCGGTAACACTGCTGATTATTATCTCAACGATACGAACAAGAACCGGCAGAACAGCTACCCCGGTTTGGGAAATCTTCCCGATGCCGTCGGCAGCACCAAGAGTGAAGCACCGGCTCCCGCCGCCGGAAAAAAGAGTGTTCCTGCTGCGAAGAAGCAGGATGCTCCGGCGATCCCCGCCAGTGCCACTGCCAAATAACAGTGCAGGGTTGTGATTTGTCTGTGAGAAAATAACAGCCCTGCTGCACGAAGTACGGGCGGCGGGGCGGTTGTTCCGCTGCCACAGGTTCGATTTTACAGAACAGGACAAATACTATGATTTTCAAAAAAAACGGTAAATCCCATATCGTTTATACTATCGGAGCTCCGGTGTTGCGTGAAGACGCGGCACCGGTTGCTGTTGTTGATGACAGTATCCGGCAGTTGGCGTTTGATATGTTTGAAGCGATGCGGTTTTTCAACGGAATTGGACTTGCGGCACCGCAATATGGTCACTCCCTGCGTCTGGTGGTGATCGATGTTCCGCCGGAAGGCAATACCGGTTCACCGGGAGAGGCGTTGCTTCTGCCGAGGATGCCGCTGGCACTGGTCAATCCGGAGATCGTTATGAGTTCCGGAAGTTGTGCTTCCCGGGATGAAGGATGCCTTTCGGTGCCGGGGGTGTATGCGCCGGTATGCCGTCCGGAGCGGGTCGTGCTGCGGGCGCAGATACTTGATGGCGAGTTCATTGAAATCGAGTGCGGCGGATTGCTGGGACGTTGTATCCAGCATGAATTGGATCACCTTGACGGTAAACTTTTCACTGACCGGCTGACCAGCGAAGAGGCCCGGAAAGTTCGCGGCGACCTTGATCGTCTGACCCGCATCGGACAGACAAAGAACTTTCGCAGGAACAAGTGAGATGAGTTTGTTTCAGGCATTTTTCGGGAGCTGTCGCGGACCTGCGGCATTTGTTGCATTGCGGCGTATGCCCATGTGGAAGGTCGTGCTGCTGCTGGTGGTGATAGTTGCCTTGAGCTGTACCGGTATCGGTATCGGCAGATACTTTGCATTGGAATATTTCTGGTCGCGTACTGAGAAAAATTTTATTGATCTGTATGGCGATACCCTGACGGTAAGCACCAAAGGCTTACTGCCGGAAAAGGATGTCAATGTCAGCCGTCGGCAGGAGCTGCCGTATGAGGGATTGATAGTCTATGTTTCTCCGTCGGGAGCGGAAAAAGATTATCCGGACGAGACACTGGAAGGGCGCAATTTTATTGTGATATGGACACCGGGCGATATCGTTGCCGCTGTCCGCAACCGCAAAAACAGCAAATGGCTGGTGCAGAGTTTTATTCTGGAAGCCGGAAATATTCAGGAACAGTTCAGCCGGATGTCGACGTTTTTTGAAGGCGGAGAAGGTTTGACCTATACGCAGATGCGGGAGGAGTTCCGGAAAATTATAGCCAATACCGGAACGCAGAAGTTTGCCAAATTCACCAAAGAAGAGAAGATCAAATCCGCAGAGGTGTTCAAATCCATGTATGTGATGATGGCGGTGTTGAACGCTATTTCGTACTTCTTTTTGACGATGATCCTGGTCGGATTCGGCTGTTTGATCTATATGGCGATATTCTTTTTCCTGAACCGGTTGCCGGGGGCGGAGCGGATCATATCCTCCGGGGAGATGTTGAAAATCGTTATCTGTGCCGCGCTTCCTGTGCTGGTGGTGGTCAACGTGTTCCCGATGCTGCAGCTGCCGTTTGAGGAGTGGCATGACAAATTGTTTCTGTTCGGATGGATAATTTATATCAATGTTATCCGCCGTTATCTTGAGCGGAATCGTGAGTTGTTGGAAACATCGGAGATGTGATATTATGAGCAATAAAGAAGAAGCATTGACCATTCCGGAGTGGTATCGCGCTCTGGATGCGTACACATTTGATACCCGTTTTGTCAAACTTTCTCCGGAGGCGGTGGCGGCATTGGCTGCCGGTGCCGACGGCGGAAAAAAAGTTGATATGGACAGTGAGCTCTCAAAAACGGTCATTGCCGAACTGCGTAAAGTGATGGCAGAACTTCCGGGCAACTGTTTTGTTTCGGTCGACAGTTGTGCGCCGACGGATACGGAACGGTTCAAGCACAAAGGAGGTGCTGTTTATTCCGCCAAAAGTGCGTGGTATTATCTGGTGCAGAGCGAAAAGGTGGCGCAAGCCGCCGCTGCCGGGAAGGTCAAATTTATCTGTGTGCGGCCCTACCGGCATATCAGCAAGGCGCGGGAGTTCCGGTTGTTTATCCGGGGGGGGAAGCTGTGCGCCATGTCACAATACAATCTTATCCGTCACTTCCGGCGTTTGGATGGAGTGCAGAAAAAATATTGGCGGCTGGCGGAAGAACTGGTATCCCGTATCAGCTGGCGGCTGCCGGCACCGGATGTGGTGATGGATATATATATTACCTCCAGACAGGAGATCATCATAATAGATTTCAACTGTTGGGGAGAACCTACTGATCCGCTGCTGCTTTCGTGGGATGCCGACTGGGATAACGTTGCCGGGATGCACATCATCCCCGCGCCGACGAAGATCTCCGGCTCCGTGAAAGTCTCATTCTGAGAGAACAGCTGGGAGGGAAACATCTCCCTGCGGCGGCGTATTGCGGGGATCCCGTTTCTTGTGTTGCAACTTGATATTTCGCTTTTCTTCAAAAGGGATGGGGGTGTGGGGAAGAAAAAAATTCTTTTCCCGTGAAAAGAGGTTTTTCCCTTCCTTCACATAACCGCTCCTTATTTGGATAGTGCGCGGATGCGGTCGCGGAGTTCAGCGGCGCGTTCAAATTCCAACGCTTCGGCGGCGGCAAGCATCTCTTTGGTCAACTCTTCCGCCAGTGCCGCTTTGTCGCTGCTGTCAAGTTTATCCAGATCAAATGCGGAAGATGTGTCATCAAGCAATGTGTCGCAACCGAAATCCGGCATCGGCGTTTTGCCTTTCTTGCGGGGCTTGGAACCGATGATCTCGCCGATGGTCTGCCGGGCTTCTTTGACGATAGTGCGCGGAGTGATGTTGTGTTCGCGGTTGTACGCTTCCTGGATTTTCCGCCGCCGCGCCGTCTGGTCGATAAGCTCCTGCATACCGTCGCTGATCGTATCGCCGTAAAGAATGACACGTCCGGAGCTGTTGCGCGCCGCGCGGCCGGCAGTCTGGATGAGCGCGCGGGCGGAGCGGAGAAAACCGACTTTATCAGCATCAAGAATCGCTACCAGCGCGACCTCCGGCAGGTCGATGCCTTCGCGGAGCAGATTTATTCCGATAAGGCAATCGAAGTCGCCGAGGCGGAGTTTATTGAGGATACGGACGCGCTCAATGGCATCAAGTTCACTGTGCAGATAACTTGCGCGTATGCCGAGTTCAGAAAGATAATCGGCAAGGCGTTCGGCGTTCTTCTTGGTCAAAGTGGTGACCAGAGTGCGCTCGCCGCGGGCGGAGCTTTCGCGGATTTCGGCAATGACATCATCGAGTTCACCTTCGAGTGGGCGGACTTCGACCTCCGGGTCGAGAAGTCCGGTCGGACGGACGATAAGCTCCACCGGCGGGCCGCTTTTTTCCAGTTCATAATCGCCCGGCGTGGCAGAGACGAAAATGGTCTGCCGGGTCAGTGCGGAAAATTCTTCAAACATCAGCGGGCGGTTTTCCAGTGCGGACGGCAGGCGGAAACCGTGGTCGATAAGGGTAGTTTTCCGCTGGCGGTCAGCTTTATACATCGCCTGCAGCTGCGGCAGTGTGACGTGTGATTCGTCGATGATGGTGAGAAAGTCATCCTTGAAGAAGTCGAAGAGACAGTACGGACGCATCCCCGGAGCGCGGCGCGAAAGGTGCATGGAATAGTTTTCAATGCCGCTGCAGTAACCGAGTTCCCGCATCATTTCCAGGTCATAATTTACCCGCTGATTGAGACGCTGGGCTTCGACAAGAAGGTTGCGGCTTTCAAAATAGGCGCAGCGTTCTTCCATTTCCTGCAAAATGGCGCAAGAGGCACTTTCGATGCGGTCAGGCGGCATGACGAAGTGTTTGCAGGGAAAGAGGGTTCCTTGCGGGAGGACGCTTTTCAGTTTTCCGGTAAGGGCATCGCGGCGTTCCATGCGTTCGATGCCGTCACCGAAGAAACTTATCCGGACAAAATCATCGCGCTGCGGTTCAAAAACATCGACAACATCGCCGCGCACCCGGAATTCCCCTTTGCCCGGAGCGGTATCGTTGCGGGTGTATTGGATGGCGACCAGACGGCGGAGAAGCTCATCCCGGTTCAAGGTGTCGCCGGAATCGAGGCGGACGCACATTTCCGTGTACTCCTCCGGTGCACCGAGACTGTAAATGCAGGATACGCTGGCGACGATGATAACATCGCGCCGTTCGGTCAGACTTGCGGTCGCGGAAAGGCGGAGTTTTTCGATATCTTCGTTGATGGAGGCATCTTTGGCGATGTAGGTGTCGGTCTGCGGGATGTAAGATTCCGGCAGATAGTAGTCGTAGTAACTGATAAAGTATTCGACGGCGTTTTCCGGAAAGAAGCTCTTGAACTCGCTGTACAACTGCGCGGCAAGGGTTTTGTTGTGGCTGAGAACCAGCACCGGGCGGTCTTCGTTGGCGATGGCATTGGCGAGCGTGAAAGTTTTACCGGAACCGGTAACGCCCTGCAACGTCTGATATTGCTGACCGGAACGGAGGGCGTGCTGCAGTTTGGCAATCGCCTCCGGCTGATCGCCGGAGGGCTGGTATGGAGCGTGGAGTTTGAATATTCCCACGGTCAGCGGCTCCGTCAGAAGCGGAAATCGCGGGCGCCGTTGCGGATGGCGTCCAGATTTTCCTGAGCGATGCGGCGGACGGTGTCGCTGCTGACGTGTTTCAATTCATCGGCGATGATCTTCATGCCGATCTCACGGGTGGCGGGTGAGGCGTAGTCCTCCAGATATTCCATCAGTGTCATCAGCGCGTTGGGCTGGCAGCAGTTGGCGATCTGTCCGGTTTTGGCAAGGCTCATAAAGCGGTCGCCGGTTCTGCCTTCGCGGTAACAGGCGGTGCAGAAGCTGGGAACGTGGTTCTGTTCCAGAAGCCAGCGGACGATTTCATCGAGAGTGCGGGTGTCGCTGACATCGAACTGGGCAGTTTCATCGTGACGCTCGACAGTGGTGTAACCGCCGACACTGGTCCGGGAACCGCCGGAGATCTGGGAAACACCGACCTTCAGCACGCGGGCGCGGGCAGCGGCACTTTCTCTGGTGGAAACGATGATACCGGTGTAGGGAACGGCGATCCGCAGAACGGCAACGATCTTTTCAAACATCTCATCGGAGATGGCATCTTTGAAATCTTTATCATTGATGTCATTCGCCGGACGGATGCGGGGAACGCTGATGGTATGGGGACCGACACCCTTGAAGGCTTCAAGGTGTTCGGCGTGCATAAGCTGACCGACAAAGTCGTAACGGCAGGTGGTCAAACCGTAGAGTACGCCGCAGCCGACATCGTCGATGCCGCCATCCATGGCGCGGTCCATTGCTTCGGTGTGGTAAGCATAATCGTGCTTGGGGCCGTGCGGATGGAGAAATTCGTAATTTTTCTTGTGATAGGTTTCCTGAAAGAGGATGTAAGTGCCGATACCGGCATCTTTGAGTTTGCGGTAATTTTCCACCGTGGTGGCGGCGATGTTGACATTGACCCGGCGGATGGCACCGTTTTTGTGCTTGATGGAGTAGATGGTGTCGATACTTTCAAGGACATATTCGATGGGGTTGATGACCGGGTGTTCGCCGGTTTCCAGAGCGAGGCGTTTGTGCCCCATATCCTGAAGGGCGATGACTTCGTCGCGGATCTCAGCCTGGGAAAGTTTTTTTCTGGCGATGGTTTTGTTCTGACCGTGATAGGGGCAGTAGATACAGCCGTTGATGCAGTAGTTGGAAAGATAAAGGGGAGCGAACATCACGATACGGTTGCCGTAGATTTTTTCTTTGATTTTTCCGGCGAGGGCGATGATCTCAGCGTTCATCTCCGGGATGTCGCAATCCAGAAGCACCAGAGCTTCCCGGTGGTTCAAACCTTTGCACTCCTGTGCTTTGGCTAAAATATCTGTGATAAGCGCCCGGTTGCTGCGGTTTTCCGAAGCGTATTGAAGTGTTGCATTGATTTCCGCATCGTCGATGAAGTCGGCGGCATGCGGTGACATGATATCGTACATTGTTCCATCACCTTTCCATAATTTCACCATCCGGGAACAGCGGAAACGGACACGCATTTTCCCGGAACGGAACACTTATAATATACACGTTGAACCGCAGATTTTCAAGCGTATTTGCATATAAAAACGGTCGCTGTTCCGCCAACAGGATGAGAGGGGAGACGGCTTGTCCCCCACTCCACAAAAAAACCGCTGTCAGTCGGAATTAACCGCGACAGCGATTACCACACGCCTGTCGGGCGTTAAGCCCGACGAAAGGCGCAAACTCCAGCGGTGTTGTGACCGTAAAAACCGCTGTCAGTCGGAATTGACCGCGACAGCGGTCACCACACGCCTGTCGGGCGTTAAGCCCGACGAAAGGCGCAAACTCCAGCGGTGTTGTGGCCGTAAAAACCGCTGTCAGTCGGAATTAACCGCGACAGCGGTCACCACACGCCTGTCGGGCGTTAAGCCCGACGAAAGGCGCAAACTCCAGAGGGTAAGGCGCATTATCGCGCCGCTATCCGCGGGTTTTGTCAAGGCGGTGGCGAAGGAGTGGACTTTGGTCCTCGACTGAGCCAACGTCCGCAGACAAGGCGCGCGGGAGCAAGCGAGAATGCGCCGCGTTTTTCTTCACTCAGCAGAGAAGCTGTCCTTAGGCGCGCCGCATTCGGGGCAGACCCAATCTTCGGGGATATCTTTGAAAGCAGTTCCGGGAGCGATACCGTTATCGGGATCGCCTTTTTCCGGATCGTAAACATAACCGCAGACGTCACAAATGTACTTTTCCATAATAATTTTCTCCTTTTAAGTTATTTTGCGCACTTTGCACAAAGTTGTTCTGCCAATTGGTAGCCGGCATCGAATGCACGTTTCATTTCTTCATCCGAAGGACGGTATTTTACCTGCAAAAAGGGCAGGGGCTGTTCAAATTTCATCAGATTGATCTGCTCTGAAATCTGTTTTGCGCCTTCGCCGCTCCAACCGCAGGAACCGAAGGCAAAACCGGTTTTGTTCAACGGCTTGAGGCCGCGGACGTAGGTGAGGGTGTCCATCATCGCCGGGAAGACGTTGTTGTTCATTGTCGGCGCGCCGAAAGCGATCAAACCGGCATTCGCAACTTCCGTCATCACTTCACTGCGGTCACTCACGGCAAGGTCGAGCATCTTGACCTCCATCCCCTGCGCGCGCACACCATCGGCAAAGGCGCGTGCCAGCATCTCGGTCGCGTGCCACATGGTCGCGTAAACGACGACTGCGCGGGGAACCGGTGCCTGCGTGGCAACTTCGTGATAGAGTGCGAGAACTTTGTCAAAATCCTTGCGGATCAACGGACCGTGATCCGGGGCGACGATTTTGATATCCAAGTTGAGTTTCGGCAGCGATTCCAGAAGAGCAAGAACTTTGCCGCTCTGGACATTGATGATGTTGCAGAAATATTTTCTTGCCTCATAGTCAAGAATATCGGCAGGGTATTCATCCGCCCAGAGCTTGCTTCCGGCAAGGTGCATGCCGAAGGCATCCTGAGAAAAAAGTACGCCGTCACGGTCATAGAAACTTACCATACTGTCCGGCCAGTGCAGCATCCGGGTTTCGACAAAAGTCACCGTTCCTTTGCCCAGCGAAATCGAACTTCCGTCCGGAACGACATCGGCATCGATATCATAGTATGGCTTCAATGTTTTGGCTCCGAAAGAGGAGGCGAAGAGCTTCTCCGGTTTGATGGCGGCGATCGCTTCCGGGAGTGAGCCGGAGTGGTCGGGTTCGGCGTGGTTGGAGATGATATAGTCGATCTTTTCCGGGGGAATGACCGAAGATATACGCGCCAGCATTTCGGATGCGAACTCTTTTTTTACCGTATCGACAAGAGTGATCTTTTCGTCAATTATCAGAAATGCGTTATAGGTCGTGCCGCGCTGGGTTTTGTAACCGTGGAAATCCCGGACGTGCCAGTCGACGGCACCGACCCAGTAGACATTTTCAGAGATTTTTTCTGCGTTGAAATAGCTGTTCATCTTAGCGGTCCATCCATATTCCATGCAAGTTGCAGCTGATACGCGCGCGGAGTTCCGGCGAGTAGGGAACTTCAAAGAGAACTTCCGGCTTCACATCGGGAGTCAATTCCATGCGGACACTCTGACCGTTGGGGAGGATGAGTTCGACCCATTCGATAAAGTGTTCAGCGGTCGCCGGATGGGGAACGCTGCCGACTTTGACCACGGTTCCGGAAGCGTGTGCTTCGATAACGGGAACGTGTTTCTCTTTTGCCGCATCGACGGTGTTCGGTTTTTGCAGTTCCATCGGGATGCCGCAGCAGAGCGGAGCTTTTACACTCTCTGCCCCTGTGGCAGTCACCATCATCTGCAGTTTGCAGCGCGAGCAACGGTATATTTCCTGATTTTTCATGCTTGTACCTCCTGTTCATTTTGCGCGGAGCTGCAGTTGTTGCACACTCCGCAAAGTTCTATTCTCAACGTCCGGCATCTCAATGCCGGAAGAAGTTTTTCCATTTCGCCTTGCAATTCGGTCAGACGGGAATTTTCGACATCGCAGACTCTCCCGCACTCCGGGCAGCGTTGGTGCGGGTGCATGGCAACATTGCCGTCAAAACGGCGGAGTTCGCCGCCGCAGTCGATCTTCTGCACCAGACCGGCATGGGAAAACTGTTCCAGATTGCGGTAGACGGTCGCCAGACTCAATCGCGGCATCGTTTCGCTGAGCATTGCATGAAGTTCTTCGGCGGTAGGGTGTGACTTTACCGAACGCAACACATCCAATATCGCTTCTCTTTGTACGGATCGTTTCATAGAGACCTCCATGCAGTATTGAAATAAAATGATAATCAATCCTACTTATAATATATGAGGTTTGTGTGATTTTTCAAGTCCTCGCCATAAAAAATGCAGAAAATTTATGATTGCGGAGGCAAAAAAACGGTTTGAAGATTGCAATATCGTTTAAAACGGTGTATCTTTTATAGTGTGTTACGGTATGTGTAAAGGAGTAGCGTTTATGAGTGAACAAAGTGTTGAAAATCTCTCTTTTGAAGCGGCATTGCAGGAGCTGGAACAACTGGTCGGAAAAATGGAATCCGGTGGTCTTTCGCTGGATGAGCTGGTCAAAGGTTTTGAACGCGGCCGGATATTGACCGGGCATTGCCGTGCCCAACTGGATGCGTTTGAGCGGAAGATCTCCCTGCTTACCCGTGATGACGGGGGAGATGGCACATGGAGAGATTTTGATCCGTCGATGCAAAGTGCGCCGGAATCCGCCCGGTCGGCGGCGGTGTACAGCGATGATGTTCCGTTTTGATTGGTTGAATATTCCGGAGTTTGAATATGAAGAAAATACTTGTTGCCGGCGGAGCCGGTTATATCGGCAGTGCGTGTGCCGAGTATCTGCTTGACCACGATTATGAAGTTGTTGTTTTTGATGCACTTTTTACCGGACACCGGGATGCGGTCGACCCGCGTGCGCGGTTCATCAAAGGCGATCTCGCGGAACGGGATGAGCTTATTGCCTTGTGCAAAAAAGAAAAATTTGATGCCGTGATGCACTTTGCCGCGTTTTCGCTGGTGGGGGAATCCATGCAGAATCCCTCCAAATATTTCCGCAACAACCTTGCCAGTGCCATGAATCTTGCCGATGCCGCAGTCGAAAGCGGCGTGCAGTCGTTTGTCTTTTCCAGCACGGCGGCGACCTTCGGTATTCCCGATGAGATGCCGATATCGGAACGGGCATCGCAGATCCCCATCAATCCGTATGGCGAATCCAAACTCTGCTTTGAGAAAGTTCTCCACTGGTACAGCGAAATACACGGATTGAAATACGCCGCACTCCGCTACTTCAACGCCGCCGGAGCAACGGCACTTCACGGTGAAGATCACCGCCCGGAGAGCCACTTGATCCCGCTGGTGCTGCAAACGGTGCGCGGTAAAAGAGAAAAGTTTATGTTGTTCGGTGACGATTACGATACGCCTGACGGCAGCTGTATCCGGGATTATATCCATATCCTTGACTTGGCGCAGGCGCACGAAAAAGCACTTTATGCCAAAGAAAGCGGACACTATAATCTTGGTACCGGCAACGGACTTTCGGTCTTTGAGATCGTGCGCGCCGCAGAAGCTGTTACCGGGAAACGGGTCAATCTGGAAGTCGCGCCCCGCCGTCCGGGGGATCCGCCGCGGTTGATCGCGTGCAGTGACCGCGCGCGCAAAGAATTGGGATGGCAGCCGCGATTTGAAAATGCTGAAAGCATTATCGAATCGGCGTGGAAGTGGCAGCAGCTTTTTCCTGACGGTTACGCAGAGTAAACTTATTCCGGGGAGAAAACATATATGCAGTGGTTTGAATTGGGGCCGTTTACCGTGTTCGACGTGGAAACTACCGGCATGAGCCCGGTCAATGACCGTATCGTGCAGATCGCCGCCGTCCGCATCGACCGGGACGGGGAGATCTCCCGTTGGCAGTCATTTGTCAATCCGGGACGGAAGATACCATCCGGCGTGGTCGCGGTGCATCACATCACTGATGAAATCGTC
This sequence comes from Lentisphaeria bacterium, assembly GCA_017508135.1. Lineage (GTDB taxonomy): Bacteria > Verrucomicrobiota > Lentisphaeria > Victivallales > Victivallaceae > UBA1784. The sequence continues at coordinate 13,814 of JAFVZN010000019.1, forward strand.
CGGGATGCGCCGGTTTTCGCCCGGGTCGGGCATGAGTTTCTCGACTTTGCCAAAAATTCCACACTGGTAGCGCACAATGCCAGATTTGATCTCGGTTTTCTTCAGGAGAGCCTCAACCGCACCGGATTGCCGTTGTGGAAAGGGAAAACGCTCGACACTCTGCGGCTGATAAAGACCACTCATCCGCACTTGCCGTCATATAAACTGCAAAGTTTGCGGGCGATATTCCAGCTGGATTCTGCGGACGACATGCAGGCACACCGCGCCGATGCGGATATAGAGTGGACATTGCAGATCCTCGGTATTGCCTTGAAAGCTGCGATGCAGGTTACTGCTGACCACTGAAAATCTCCCTGCGGCGGCGCATTGCGGGCTTTTTTTGTGCCTTGCGTCGCTCGCCGCTCGCGCCGCAGTTTTGATTTCACAGGAAATGAGACAAAAACAAAAAGAAAGCAGGTGTTTATGCTCAGCGGCAACACGACGTACAATAAGCCCGAAGATGGACCCAATAAACATAATTGTTCCGAGACAAACCTGCTTTCTGGTGCATAACATAATATCTTGAGGTGAAAAAGTCAAGTTCTCTCTGCGAAAATCCCGTAATTTTTTTACAGCTGTCCCATAAAAAGCAAACCTTCGGCGGACTCTACTCCAAAAAATCTCCCTGCGGCGGCGGAGAGCCGCCTCGCCGCTCGTGCTTCGCATTCGACGGTTGCAGTCGATTTTCCGGAGACCACGCCCTCCGTCATTCCGGGCGGCTTACGCCGTCCTCATAACTGCGGGTAAGGTAGTTTTAAAGCAGTACACCTTGGCGGCAAGTCTGCGGACTCCGGCAAAGTCGAGTACCGGCGTTCACTCCTTTGCCGTCGCCAATTTTGGAACATTATCTCTTTGTGCTGCTCAGTGTGCGTCGGGGAATACCAGAAGTCCGAAGCGCGCTGAGTCATAGGTTTCACGCAGCGTTTGCGGGAAGGTACTCAACTCTCTCACGGCGAGAAAACGGCCGTAATTGTTGCGGACGACCAGCATCGTCCAGTTTTCACTGCCGGTGAACTGCAAACCGAAACGGCGCAGCATCGACAGCGGTATCGTTGTCCGGACGCTCCATGAACGGTCGATGTCATCGTTTTTATTGACGGTTCCGTCAACTTTTATCTCATGCTTCACCGCCAGTTTCTCTGCCAGTTCCGGAAAGAGTGCACCGGGACCCGGATACAAAAATCCGTTGGCAATGCCGCTCGCCGTGACGTTGAACTCCCACAGCGCAGTGTGTTTGTCCGATTTGAGTATGATCTGCACGGTATCGGAAACATTGTACAACTTCGGCATGGCAGGCGAGGGGGCTTCACAGATGATATCCTTGTCGATAAGGAAGGTTTCCACATAGAAGTTTTCTTTGTCCATATAGCATCTGAATGCGGCTTTCTCGCGGGGCAGGCGGTTGAATTCATGTATCCATTCCACCTTGACCCGGAGTAGATTTCCGCACAGCGGGGAACAGTTTTTGTTACACTTTTTATTTACCGGCAGGATCGGTATCTCCTGCCGTACCAATTCTGCACCGGAAGCTGAGATGATGGCACCGAGTGCGATAAAAAAGATGAGAAGCTGTTTCATGATTTATTTTTTCTCCGTATCAAGGTTGATGAATTTTATTGCTGCATAATATTCTGTTGAGTGGAATCCCCGGGTGCATTGGGGGTAACTGGATTGTTCCCGGAAAGGAAGATAACGGGAGAAGTTGTACCTCGCGGTCATGATGGTCCACTTGTTGCCGAAACCGAAGCGGGTACCGAATTTCTCCAGTTCTGTCCGGGGAATGGCGATCAGACCGATCCACGATTTATCCCGGTCAGTCTGATTGTTCAGTGTGCCGTTGATTTTGGCATCGACCTGCAGTTTTACGGAGATTTTGTCGTAATTGGACGGCAGACCGTGCGTACCTCTTGCCGGAAAGAAGTAGGTGGTGAAAAATTTGTTCGGCGTACTGTAGAACTCCCAGTAATAGGTCCCTTTTTCCGGTTTGATGAAAACTTCCAGCACGTCACCTTCCATATAAAAGTGTCCCTGATTTTTGTGGGCGATGGTCACCACATCGCTGTCTTGCATCTCTGCCCGGACAAAGAGGGAATCATCGTTGAACATATACTTTACCTTTGTTGTTTCAGTCGCCCGCACGTCGATAAGGGTGATGTCGGTCACATAGCGCATCAGCGAATATGAGGGCAGCTTATCCCAGAGCGGGGAGTTCAATGCGTTCTCAAAGGTCAGTGTTTTGGAGTAACCGACTGTCACGGTCGGGCGGTAGGTTTCCGGCGGCATATCCGGAACTTGTACCACCGGGAGCGCGGAGAGTGCCTGCGCTATGCCGACGGTCACTGCCCATACGGAAAGAAATTTTTTCATTTGTGTATCCCTGCTTTAAAGGTTTATATCATTTTCCCGGTAGCTTATTGCTTCGAGTAAATGGTCATCATTGATCTTTTCACTTCCGGCGAGGTCGGCGATGCTCCGCGCCACTTTCATCAAACGGGTGTAGGCGCGCGGACTGAGTTTGAGCCGGGTGACGGCATCTTTCAACAGTTTCTCTCCGGAGGCGGAGGGTACGCAGAACTTCTGCAGCAGTGAACTTTCCAGCTGCGAATTGCTGTAAATACCGTATTGCGCGTACCTCTGCTGCTGCCGTTCCCGCGCCGCCATGACCCGTTCCCGGATAACGGCACTGGATTCTCCGGACGGTGCGCGCAGCAATTCATCCTGCGACAACTGTCTGACGGTCACCCGCAGATCGATGCGGTCGAGCAGCGGGCCGGAAAGTTTTTTGAGATAACGCCGCTTTTCTTCGGCGGTACATCTGCAGCCGAGATCGACTTCTCCTCTGCCGCACGGACACGGATTCAGCGCGGCGCAAAGGATGAAGCGGGCAGGGAAGGTACAGCTGCCTGCGGCGCGGGAAACGGTCACGGTTCCGGTTTCGAGCGGCTGGCGCAGAACTTCCAGCACGTTGCGTTTGAACTCCGGCAGCTCATCGAGAAAGAGTACTCCGTTATGGGCAAGGCTGATCTCCCCGGGGCGCGGGTCTCTGCCGCCGCCGATAAGTCCGGCATCGGATATGGTGTGATGCGGCGCCCGGAACGGACGCGCATTTATCAGGGGTTGATTTTTGGACAACAGCCCCAGCACGCTGTGTATTCTGCTGGTTTCCAGCATCTCCGCCATGCTCATCGGGGGAAGAATGGACGGTATCCGCATGGCGAGCATACTTTTTCCGGTTCCGGGCGGGCCGCTTAAAATCGAATTATGCCCGCCTGCGGCGGCGATCTCCAACGCCCGCCGGGCGGCGAACTGTCCTTTGACATCGGCAAAATCCGGTCCGTTCATCTCCGGGCGGAATTCGGTTATCTCCGCCCGGCACGGTGTGCCGCGCCCCCGGTTCAGAAGTTCCACAGCTTCCCGCAGGGAATTGACCGGAAATACCGGATATTTTCCCTGCGCCGCCAACGCCGCTTCCCGTGCGTTGCTCTCCGGAACCAGCAACGCGGATATCCCCCCGTCTGCGGCGAACATCGCCGCCGCCGGCAACGCTCCGCGCACCGGGCGTGTACTGCCGTCAAGACCGAGTTCGCCCAGCGCGGCGATGCGGCTGAGCCGTTCCGGGGCAACGACTCCCATTGAACCGAGAATACCCAGCGCGATGCCCAGATCGAAGGAACTTCCCTCTTTTTTCAAATCCGCCGGTGCCAGATTTACCACGGTGAAGCCGCGCGGCATCATATATTGTGAACTTATAAACGCGGAATGGATGCGGTCACGGCTTTCGCGTACTGCCGCATCCGGCAGACCGACGATGGATATCGCACTGTCTTTGGTACTGATGGAGGCTACCCCGGTCGGGTTGACTTCGATCTCGATGCGGAAGGCTTCGATACCGATGACAGTTGCGGAAAACAGTTTTGCCAGCATATAAATTTTTTCTCCCTATTGAAACATCCGTGCGGAGATGATATTGCTCAAATCGTTCAGTGCCGCCATGCCGCGATAATATCGCCAATCCGATCCTTTATGCGGCAATCCGCACATATCCAGCGGCATTGCTGCTTCGCGGATATCTTCATCTCCGGGGATGCCGGAAAGTTCCGGTGCGCGGCGGAGCAGATTTTTTTCCAGATTCACCGCGCACACCCGGCGGTGCGGGATCTGGAACAGTGTCAGAAAGAAACTTGCGGCAAACTCTGCTCCGGCGTTGTCGCTGCTCTCCTCCGGGAACATTGTATAATTTTCCTGATATTGGGCGGCGACCAGATTTTTCCCATTCTGGCAGGAGAACTTCGGGTATGCGTTGAACAACTGCCTTTTGCGTTTATCCCACTCTTTGAGCAAACGTGCGCTTTCCGCTTTCACCATCTCCTGCAAACTGCGCTGCGGATACCGGCAGCCGAACTCTCTCAGCAGCTCTTCGATGCGGGAAAAACTTATATGCCCGCGCAAGTTGAAGATGAACCTCATCACATCCGTCGGACACCGGAACCATAATTGTTCCCACAGCAGTTTTTTCCGCACTCCCCGGACATCCACGAGAGTAAACTCCCCATTTTGCGGCACATACAGCACATTGCCCAGATGGGCATCGGTGTGGAAAAATCCGCTGCGTTTCCATATCCGGAGAAAGTTGACAAATTCATCCATGAACTTCTCCGTCACCGGCTGGGCAAACAGATGATCTTCCACCGTGACCGAATCCGGCACCCCCCGGGTGATGAGATAATTTCCATCTTCACATTTGCCGTGTGCCAGATGTTCCACCACGGCGATCTTGCGGCGGTGGAGTTTTTGCGCGGCGGAGAACTCTTTGGCAAAGGTGTGGCTCTTCCGCGAATCGCGTTTGATGAAATATCCGCTGTTGAAAAACACCTCCCGCACCGGGTTGTGCTTCACCATCACGGCTCCGTCAAGAAGCCGCTGCGGCGGGAAGGGCAGTTCATTCTTCGCCTCCCTTGAATCAAAAAACCATTTATCCTGCGACATATTCCACCCCGGTTATGAGAAACATGGTTCCGGCATACCGTTTCAGCGAAAATTTTCCGTTCTGCGGTATGGTTTTGAGAAACTCTCCTGCCGCCCCCGGATGATCGGGGATCTCCCAGATCAGCTTCGCGCCTGCCATGTTTTTGCAAAAGTATTCATCATGTATCAGTTTTCCGAATATCTCCGCGCTCTCCTGGTACGGCGGGTCGGCAAAGATGATATCCGGCACGCCGTGCAAACGCGGCAGATAACTCCGGCAGTTTCCGGCATCGCTCTGGATCACGATCGTCTGCGCCGCAACTCCTGCCGCTCTTACTCTGCGGATATTCTCCTCTATATAACGGATGTGTTCGGCGTTCAATTCCACCATTACCGCCGCTGCCGCTCCCCGGTTCAACGCTTCCAGAGCCAACGCTCCGGAACCGGCGCACAAATCGACCACGCGCATCCCGGTCATATCCCCTAAACTGTCAAAGAGTGCCTTTCGTACTCTGGTCGCGGTCGGTCTTACGGGGATTCCTTCCGGTACGACCAGTTCCACGCCTCTTGCCTTTCCGGCAACAATATTCATCTTTCTCTTGCTCTTTCTGTATCGTTCATAAATACTGCTTCACCATAAAATAGCATTGTTTTACTGAAAATTCAAAAATTTTTGCACAAATTCATTTAATTTCAACATTTTTCTCTCTTTCCCCTCTTGACTTCCCCTCCAAAACGCACTATATTATGTTTTTATTACCGCCGCTTTCGTCTTGCGGCATAACACTTTAAACGCTGGAGGTTTTCAACAGGAAACTTTTGAATGAAAAAAGTTTGAATATTTTTTGCGATTTTTGATGTCGGCGGGGGGGCGCGTTTTTTGATTTAAGAAAGCAAACGTTCCGGTGCGTTTTCTGAGTAAAAAACAGTCTGGCGCGTTTTCTGAGTAAAAAACAGTCTGGTGCGTTTTCTGAGTAAAAAACAGTCTGGTGCGTTTTCTGAGTAAAAAACAGTCTGGCGCGTTTTTTGAGCAAAGAAACAGTCCGGCGCGTTTTCTGACTAAAAAACAGTCCGGTGCGTTTTTTGAGCAAAAACGAAAACTCCGCAGAACGCTGACATATCTTCAAGAGAGGATTTTATCCCTGACCATATAAAGTTTTCTCTTCAAGGTATGTCAAAAATCCAAAAAATCCAGATTGTTTTCATTCACTGGAAAAATACTTGATCTTGACTGCTGTTCCGGAGAGACATCTCTGTTCCCTCCGCCTTCGGTATTCTGAGGAAAAGGTTTGCTGACGGCGGCGGAACTTCTGTTTTTTCCGGAACACCGGTTTATTTTTTGGATTTTTCATTCGGCCTTCCCGGTCGTCTGTTTCTTCTGAAAATACTCCTTTCCAACAAACAGAAAGGTTTATTTTATGACTGCTGAAAAAAAATTCGTCTACTTCTTCGGAGCCGGTGCCTCCGAAGGCAACGCCCAAATGCGTGATCTCCTCGGCGGCAAGGGTGCCAACCTTGCTGATATGGCTTCCCTCGGTCTCCCCGTTCCTCCGGGCTTTACCATCTCCACAGAAGCCTGCGCCGAATACGGTGTCATCGGTAAAGAAAAACTCTTCGCCAAGATCGCTCCCCAGATCAACGACGCTCTCAAACGTCTGGAAGCTGCCACCGGCAAAACTTTCGGTCACGGCCCCCATCCGCTGCTCGTCTCCGTCCGCTCCGGTGCCGCAGCCAGTATGCCCGGCATGATGGATACCATCCTCAACCTCGGTCTCAATGACGAAACCTGTCAGGCGATGATCGCCCTCACCGGCAATGAACGTTTTGTCCTCGACTCCTTCCGCCGCTTCATCCAGATGTTCTCCGACGTTGTTCTTCACGTCAACTTTGACGAATTTGAACACGCTCTCGAAGCTGCCAAAAAAGCCAAAAATGTCAAACTCGACACCGAACTTGATGCCGATGATCTGCGCAAACTGATTTCCGTTTACAAAGATATCGTCAAAAACGCCACCGGTTCCGACTTCCCCGCCGACCCCATGGAACAGCTTTATCGCGGAGCCCAGGCGGTCTTTGATTCCTGGGACAATCCCCGCGCCATCCGTTACCGTCAGCTCAACGACATCCGCGGTCTTCTCGGTACTGCGGTGAACATTCAGGCGATGGTCTTCGGCAACTCCGGCGACAACTCCGCGACCGGTGTCGCCTTTACCCGCGACCCCTCCACCGGAGACAATGAATTTTTCTACGGCGAATTTCTTATCAACGCGCAGGGCGAAGACGTGGTCGCCGGTATCCGTACTCCCCAGCAGATCACCATTGCCGGTTCCCGCAAATGGGCGGCTTCCCAGGGCATTTCCGAAGCTGACCGCGCAAGCAAATATCCCTCTCTGGAAGAGGCCATGCCTAATTGCTTCAAAGAACTTGATGCCATCCGCATAAAGCTGGAAAACCACTACAAAGATATGCAGGACCTTGAGTTCACCATCGAAAACGGCAAGCTCTATATGCTCCAGACCCGTAACGGCAAACGTACTGCCGCCGCCGCCGTCAAGATCGCCATGGATCTGGTCAAAGAGAACCTTATCGATGAAAAGACCGCCGTTCTCCGCGTGGAACCCCAGCAGCTTGACCAGCTCCTCCATCCGGTCTTTGTCAAAGCCGATGAAGAAAAAGCTGAAAAGCTCTGTATCGGTCTCCCCGCCAGTCCCGGTGCCGCCACCGGTCAGGTCGTTTTTTCCGCCGAAGATGCCGAAGTCTGGGCGGATGCCGGAAAGAATGTCATCCTCTGCCGTATCGAAACCAGCCCCGAAGATATCGGCGGTATGCACGTTGCTCAGGGTATTCTCACCTCCCGCGGCGGTATGACCAGCCACGCCGCTGTCGTCGCCCGCGGAATGGGACGCTGCTGTGTCGCCGGTTGCGGTGATATTGAGATCGACTATGAAAACCGCACCTTTATCATCAACGGTATCGTGGTCAAAGAGGGCGATTACATCTCTCTCAACGGTTCCACCGGTTCCGTTTATCTGGGAAAAATCAACACTGTCGCTCCCGAATTGAGCGGCCCCTTCGGTGACATCATGGCTCTGGCGGATAAATACCGCAAGCTCGGTGTCCGTACCAATGCCGATACTCCGCACGATACGGAAGTCGCGGTGAAGTTCGGTGCGGAAGGTATCGGTCTCTGCCGCACGGAACACATGTTCTTTGAAGGCGACCGGGTCAAGGCTTTCCGCCGGATGATCCTTGTCTGCGAAAAGGTCAAGCGCACCAAAGAAGCTATGGGTGTCCGCAGTGTCGATGAACTTCTGGCAAAGATCACTCCTGCTGATGACGGTTACGATGCCGTTATCCAGTTCAAGAAAGCTCTGGATGTGCTTCTTCCCCTGCAGCGTGGTGACTTTGAAGCTATGTTCAAGGCTCTTGACGGCCGTCCCTGCATCATCCGCTTCCTCGATCCCCCGCTTCACGAATTCCTGCCCCACGATGACAAGGGGCAGGCTGAAGTCGCTATGGAACTCGGCACCACCGTCGAAAAGGTCCGCAACGCCGTTGCCGGACTTAACGAAATGAACCCGATGCTCGGTCACCGCGGCTGCCGTCTGGGAATCTCTTATCCTGCCGTGACCGCCATGCAGGCCCGCGCCGTTGCGGAAGCGGCTGCCGCTGTGAAGAATTCCAAACCGGAGATCATGATCCCGCTGGTCGGCAATGTCAAGGAACTCGCCGCTCAGAAAGCGGTCGTTCTGAAAGCCATCGCCGATGTCGAAGCGGAAAAGGGGGTCAAACTTGATATCAAGATCGGTACTATGATCGAAGTTCCCCGCGCCGCCGTCACTGCGGACAAGATCGCCGGCGAAGCTGAATTCTTCTCATTCGGTACCAACGACCTCACCCAGATGGGCTGCGGTTTCTCCCGTGACGATGCCGGAAAGTTCCTCGGTGACTACGTCAAATGGGGCATCTACGACTATGATCCGTTCCAGGTGCTGGATACCGAAGGTGTCGGCGAACTGGTGCGTATCGCCGTGGAAAAAGGACGCCGTACCAATCCGGATATAGTTCTCGGTATCTGCGGTGAACACGGCGGTGAACCCAAGACCATCGGTTTCTGCCACGAAGTCGGCTTGAACTACGTCTCCTGCAGTCCGTTCCGCGTGCCTATCGCGCGGCTGGCGGCGGCGCAGGCAGCTTTGCGCGCAGAGAAGTAAGTTCTGCCGGTTACAGCAGAACAAGCTGAATATAAATAAGGGGCTGTTGCTCACCTTTTTGGAGGTTTGGCAACAGCCTCTTATCTTTTGTTATTGTCTCATTTCTTGTGAAATCAAAACTTCGGCGGCGCATTGCGGGCAATCTCTTGTCAAGTCATCGGACGTCAACTCAGTCGAGTACAGTCGTACACTCCTTCGTTGCCACCTCGACTTGACGTCGACCTTGCCTCACACTGCATCCGCCGCTTGCAGCAGAGCTTTCTTTTTTGCCGTATTGACAAAACACGTAACAAATGATATATTTTATCCGAGGCGATAAAAGGCGGCTTTCATGCCGCCGCCGGATTAATCATCGATATCCATTGTGATAGAACACGCTCCGGATGATATCTCAAACTTGAAGTAATATACTCCCCGTTTCCACTCATCGAGTTCAAAATAGGTATCGCTGAATACCTCCGCTTTTCCGTCCGGAGTGTACATTGTCATGGTGACCGTCTCCGGGATATAACCGATTTTGAGCGTTTCGTCAGAATCAAGTTTGCGGGTGTCGGCTTTGACCCAATCCACGGTGTCGGCAAAGCCGTATTCTCCAATACTGTCAGCGTATTCCTGACTTGACAGCCAGATGTAGAAATGTGCATCATCACTTCCGGTATCAAAGGTGGCGGCTCCGGCGCGGGTGTTGTCTTTCAACTCCTCTTCCCGGGAGGTGAAGCCGCGTCCGGAGCAGATCAGATCGATCCCGGCGGCTTTAAACACTTCAAGCGTGGCTTCATCCGGAGTTTCGGTAAATGCCCACGTTCCGGAACCGGTCACTTTTTCCAATCCGGAAATCGTATCGGCAATTAAAGTACCGTTCATGTTCAGCGTGTCATGACCGTCACCGAAATCAATATTTCCACATTCAAAGTTGTTGATGGAAAATTCATCATTGCCATCTCCAAAGTTGATGTAACCGAAATAACTGTTTTCACTGTTTTTGTGTTTCACCTCAAAGGTGTCGTTTCCTGCTCCCATATTGACTTCGAAGATTTTTAAATCTTCAACGATCGCACCTTCAATGATAAATTTGTCATCGCCGTTTCCGAAGTCAAGGAGTTGCGTATCTTCGATGCCATCAGCATTTGCGTTGATTTGCAGCAGATCGTTGCTGTCTCCCATCAGAATATATGCCGATTCCAAGTCGCCGTTTTTGCCGACAATTATGGAGTCGTTACCGGCTCCCATGTCGATGGTTCCATCGAAATAGTCTCCATCTTCACCATACAGATAAAGATGGGTCTCTATGGAATGGGATTCCAGAATTATCTTGTCGTTGCCATTGCCGAGGAAGATTCCGCGACCGACCCCGCTGTAACGTCCGGCGGCACAGGTGATGACATCATCGCCGTCAGTGCCGACGATTTCTTCATTCAACTTATTGCCGGCTTTGAACTTGCTGTGAACATATTTATCTTCGGAGATCCACCAATCTTTATCGTAGTTGCCTTCGTATTTATCATCCCACTTGTCCTGCCAGGCATCGACCGTGCTGTGAGTGACATTGAGCAGAGTCATTTTGAGCGGAGTGATAAATTCGTTTGCGGAGATGGAATATCCGGCATCTCCTCCCTTTTTGGCGTTGGTCGACTGAATGGAGATATAATATTCCCCATCGGAGCTCAACGCCAGTTTTTTGGTGGAAATGGAAGTTCCGGCTTTGACGGCGGTCGTCTGCAATGTCTTCACTTTGCCGTTGACGATCTGGTATATCACCACCTTCACCGCATCGGTCGCGGCGACATGGAAGGCGGCATCCATATCTTTTCCGACTGAAAATTTATAATAGTCGAACTCATCACCGTAACCGACCCAGCACGCTTCTCCGTCAAGCAGCAATCCATCTCCTGCGCCGATGGAGCCGATATCTTCGATTTCTGTATTGAAAACTTTTACTTTTTTGTCATAGAGCCAATCGTTACTGCCGTCATCGCCTCTGGTGTAGAAGAGAGTGCCGGCATTGACTGAAATGGTGTAATCGGCATTACCTCCCTTTTTGGCATTGGTCGACTGCACACCGATATAATAGGTTCCGGCATCGAGGAGCAAACCTTTGGTCAATGCGGTGTAATCGTCCGCGCCTTTCGCCTTTTTGAGCGTGGTGCTCTGGCGCGATTTAAGAGAGTATGTGGTGACCCCGCCTTTTGAGGTTTTTTCATTCAGAGAATAGATGACGAACTTTGCCGCATCTCCGGAAGTGATATCAAAGCTCAATTTGGCGGCATCCTCAAGGGTGATGGAAATATGATCCCAAGTGTCGCCGTAACCGACCCAATCCGAAAGGATTTCTGCCGTATCCGCATTTATGGTCACATTTTTGCCCACACTGCCATTGGCTCCGGCAGTTTTTACATCGTTCCAATCATCGCTGTTGTCGCCTCCGGTGTAGAAGACAGTGTCGGCATTGACCGAAATCGTGTAATCGGCATCGCCTCCCTTTTTGGCATTGGTCGACTGCACTCCGATATAGTAGGTTCCGGCATCGAGGAGCAAACCTTTGGTCAATGCGGTATAATCGACTGCGCCTTTTGCCTTTTTGAGCGTGGTGCTTTGACGCGACTTCAACGAATAGGTTGTGACACCTTGGGAATTTTTCTCATTCAGAGAGTAGATGACGAACTTTGCCGCATCGTCGGAAGATATATCAAAGCTCAATTTTGCGGCACTCTCAAGAGTGAACTCAAAGTAGTCAAATTCATCATCTTTACCGGCTTTGCCTGAAACGACTTCTCCGGGAGCAGTGATGGTTCCGAGCTTTCCTACCGCACCTGCGCTACCTGCAGTTTTCATATCGCTCCAATTGTTGCCGTCGTCGCTGGTTGTTACATTTGATATAAGAGTGATATCGGAGGTGACGGGGGTGTTGAAGTCGACCTCTATTCCCGGAAGATACTCCTGATCTATCCTGTCTGCATCTTCGTAGTAACAAACGAGTCTGCCTTTTGCATCGGTCGTGAATTCGACATCTTCAACAGATTCAATAACTTTGGTATAAGTTTTGATAATGTTGCCGGAAGTGATTTCATGGATGACGATGGTTGCCCGGGGATCGGTGATATCATCTGACTCATCCTGCAGTTTGAAGCAGAGGCAGTTCCCGATTCTGGAGTCGAAAAATTCGTTTGAATCGAGCCTGATTCCGGCAACGCCGCTCCAGATGGTAACTTCCTGTGAAGATACTTTGCCGGTCTTGCTGTCAAAGAAGAAGTATTGCACGGCAACGGAACCGGCTTCTCCGGCTTCAAGAACTTCGACCATTTCCCCTTCTGCGTTCCGGGCGAAGCTGTGGACCAGCATATCATTGAACAGCGGACACTCGCCAATGGATATATTGTATGCCAGCACCTGTTTCCCGGTGGCTATGGAGAATACGCCATCGGCGTTGATGTAGTAGTGGTCGGAGATGTAGTAAACTTCCTTGTCCGTCTCCCGGACGACGATGAGTTTATCGCCGGCGCAGTCCCATTTATAGATGGTGTTGCCCCAATAGAGATAATCGGTATCCGGATTGGCTTCAGAAGTCAACATCCACGGCTCGGTGAAGAGCTTGTAGTTCCACTTGCCGTTTTCATATTCGTAAATTCCGCCGCAGGTGGAAAGGATGTTTTTGCCCAGATAAAATTCGCCGTCAAAACCGCCGAACGCCGCCGAAACCGAAAAGGCATATCCGCCCTCCTGCGCGCACTCCCAGGTGTTTTCATTGCCGCTGTGCGGACCGCAAACGGAAAAATATGCATCCTTGCCACCGGTGATGATCTTGCCGATCTCGGAGGTTTTAACGCCGTGTTCATAAGTCGTTTCAATATAGGCGACCTTATGGTTTCGGGAAGAGGTGCGATAGGAAGTTTGGGCATCTTCGTCATCGAAATCATCAAAATCCGGGTTTACAAAATAGGATTTTTCGCTGGTGGTGATGACGTTGCCGTTGGCATCGAGGGCGGTGACTTCCCAGAGATATTCTCCGTTGGCGAGATGGAATTCTGCTTCGCAGGAGGTCACATTTTTGGAGGCGACCAGTTTACCGCTCTTTTTGGCATAGATGCTGACTTTAAAACTTGCCGCCGTGCTGCTGTTGTCATCAAGATGATCTTGCATATAGGTGTACTTGGCAAGTTTCTGATAATATTCGTTGTTGTCATCGTGATCTTCCGGAACTCCCGGATGGACGGGGAGTTCGCTTACCCACGCATCGGTCGTCCATTGGAAACGGAAGTTGTCGTTGCCGTCGGTGAAATATAAATCAGCCAGATAAAGCATATTTTTTGTGGAGAACGACATTATCTTACTCCTTATCAGCGTTTCATGGTTTTGTTGTATTCCAGAATATTTTCCAAAACAGAAACCTTTTCTTTGAGATCACCCATGAGTACGACCATACCTTTGCCCAGCGGACGGACGGCAAGGATGGGCTTTTCTTCGCCGGAACGGGTGCGCTGTTTGGCGAGGACGGTCCACTTTTCGGGGAACTTGAATGTGAATGTGCCGCTGGGAGTGTGCCAGATGGCGCGTTTCAGATCGTTCGGGGTGGAGATGACCTTTTCCGGAGAGAACCAGGTCGGTTTGCGGAGGGAACCGGCATCCTCCTTGAATGATACGGCAAAGGTCGGGTCTTTCAACTGCCGGTCAAGTTTGTCCACCCAGAAGTAACTGTCGAAAACAACGACCGCTCCCGCGTTGACTGCAGGAAGAAGTTTGTCATGATAAAAGGAGAGCGGAAGCTGGTTTTTGTAGGTTTCAATAACGATGACTTTGCTGTCGGTGAGGTCGGCTTTTACCGCACCTTCTGCGCCGGTGTATTTGCGGAACTGCCAGCCGCGTTGGAGATAGGAACGCTGCTCTTTGTCAAAACGTCCGCCTCCGGCAAGGGCAGGGGAGGCGATCCAGCTTAAACGGCGTTCCGGAGTGGATTTCCCGGAGAAGACCAGCGTTGCCGCCTGACCGAGGTCCTGATGGGACGGCGCGGGGAAACCGCTTGCGACGGGTTTGCTGTTGCGGATAATGACCAGCTTCCACTGACTGCCGGGGCGGGGCTTTACGCCGAAAGATTTGAACGGCAGCGTGATCTCCATTATCCAGCGATCCTGATAGAAAGTGGTTTTGCCGCTCCAATTTGCGTTCCACTTGCCATCCATGCCGATGCCGTCGTAAGTGCCTCCGGCGAGGTTGACACAAAGTTGACGGTGGAGAGTTCCGTCATTGAAGTCGATAAACATTTCCACCATATCATCGTTCCACAAATTGACATCTTTTCCGGTTTTGCCTTTGCGGATGTTTTTCATATCAGGTTCGGAGGCATCGACTTGGATATGGAGCGCATCGGCGGTGTAATAGATACGCATATTGGTGGCAAGCGGAGAAATATTTTTCCTGTTGGGCTTGCCGGTGAATTTGAAAGTTCCGAGTTTGGCAAATCCATCGTTCCCTTTCAGCAGCGGCAGATTGATTACTACCGCATTGCTGTTGGCAATGTTGTATTCGTTGACCCAGGCGTTGAAGAGTGCGGCTTCAAAGTCGATCTCCTGCATCTGACGGGGAGAAACGCCGGATGCAGCTTTCGCCTTTTTGAACTGGGCTTGGGCAAACTTTATCATCTTCGGGGTTATCAGTCTGGCGGCGGCACCGCCGGGGGAGGCTCCGAAGTATGAAAGATGCAGCGGCATTTTGTCCCATGCCTGAGCCATGGCGGTGTGATAAAGTTTCATCGCTTCCGCGCCGCCGCCGTAAAGGTATTTGCACCAGTCGTTGAGAATGTCATCGATTTTTTCGTCAGCGTTCCACATCAGACGGGCGTAGATATAATTGGAGAGGCGTTGCGCCAGCTGTTTCTGCTTGAGGCGGGGAACATTGTTCCGCATATTGACACCGAGTTCGGTTTTGATACGGACCAGTTTCATGTCGCGGAACAAGCTCATTTCGTCGGCGATCATGTTCCAGAACGGCAGATACATCGGAACTTTGAATACGTCAAATTCATAACCGTAAAGTCCCATGGGGGCTTTGCTCTGCCACTGGCGCAGGATTGCCATGGAACCGGCGTTGATCTTGCATTTGGGGTCGTTGAGTTTGTGGACGTAACAGCGGTTGTACTGGCAGTACTCCACATATTCCAGATACTTGACCGGACGTTCCGGTACGGCGCGGTACTCCTGATAAGCGATGCCGCCGAAGAGGATATCCGGATGATGTTTGCGGATGGCTTCGATCACTCTGGCATAAAATTCGTACCAGCGGGAAGATTTATCTTTGATGACACAGCACTTGTCACATTCACAGCGGGGAACGATGTCTGCCGGGAAGCTGTTCAGCATGTTGAAGCCGCGCTTTTTGATGATATCAAGATGCTTCTTTACGATATAGTCGAAGAATTCCGGATTGCTCCAGCATCCGGCGTAACCGGACTTTTCCCGTTTGTCGTTGATGAGTGAAAAAAGTTCCGGTTTGGTGTCAAAGAGCTTGCGGTCAACGCTGACCCAGTGCTGACCGTCAAGTTTGTAAAATCCGGCTTTGTCGCGGATCTTCGGCGTGCGGGAACCGCCGTTCATCAAATTGCGCGCCAGCCAGATCTCTGTGGGAACATGATAATGCATCCCGCACGGTGTCATCTCGCGGAAACGGAAACTGGGCGCACTGCTGTAATCCAGTTCCGGGAGTTGATACACTGCGCGTTTGATGATGAATTCGCCATCATCTCCGGGCCAGAACCAGCGGCAGCCCAGCTGCTTTTGCAAAAAGGTATAAACGGCATACAACGCGCCGCGCGGATTGTTTCCGGCAAGATAAAGTTTTTTCCCCATGGTTTTTACGGTCAGCATTTCGGTATTGCCCGGTTTCAGCCGGAGGAGGGCGGCGTTCTTTTTGACGGCGGGGGAAGTGGCAGGCGAACCGATGATGATGGAGTTTTCTTCCGGCGCATCGGAGGCGGCAATGGCGATTTTTACTCCGGAAATCTTGTGCAGAAAGGTTTGCAGTTCTTCTGCGGCGTAACGTTCTGCCGCATCGGCTTTTTCCGGAATGACGATTTTCCATGCGCTTTTGCCGTTGTCAAACAGCGGTGCAGCTCCTGAGAGTGATATTCCCAGACACAATGCCAGAAAGCAGAATAAATTTTTCATTTTTGCTCCTTATAAACTTATATTGATCATAGTTCATTTTTTCCGATATTTGTTATACTATAACACCGTGAAAACTTTTATGCAATAGTTTTATCGTAAAAGATGTTGATTTTTTTTTACAGTCTCCCGGTTGACGGACTTGCTTTTTTGCTGATTGAGTTTATATTAATCACGACCTGTTTTCAACACAAATATGGAGTTGTTGTCTTATGAAAAATTACTGTGTCGCCGCGTTCGGAGAGGTGATGCTCCGCCTCTGTCCCGCCGGAAAAAAGCGTTTCGCCCAGACGCTCCCCGGAACTTTGGAAGCCACCTTCGGCGGCGGTGAAGCCAATGTCTGCGCTTCGATCGCCATGCTCGGAGGTAACAGCCGCTACCTGACCGCCCTTCCTGATAACCCCGTCGCCCGGGCGTTTGCCGCCCAGTTGCGCGGAATGGGGTGTGATGTCAGCTGTATCAACTTTGCCAAAACCGGACGGATGGGCGTCTATTATGCGGAACACGGTTCCAATATGCGCGGTTCCAACGTGGTCTACGACCGCGATTTTTCCACGATCTCGCTTCTGGCTCCGGAAGATTATGATTTTGCAGCCATGCTGGACGGAGTTACCCATTTGCACGTTACCGGCATCACTCCGGCACTCAGTGCCAACGCCTTTGCTTCAACGCTGGCGGCGGTCAAGTGCGCTTCGGAAAAAGATATCACCGTTTCGGTTGATCTCAACTACCGCAAAAAACTTTGGAACTGGGAAGATGGGACCGCCAAAAACGTTCTCGCCGGCAGGTGTATGGCTGAAATCGTCCGATTTGCCGACATCATTATCGGCAATGAAGAAGATGCCGCCGATGTCTTCGGTATCCATGCTCCCGATACCGCGATCGATGCCGGTGTCTTGAATATTTCCGGTTACAAATGTGTGGCGGCGGCGTTGTCCGAACGCTTCCCCAAAGCGAAATATGTCGCCATCACTCTGCGGGAAAGCATCTCTGCCGATCACAACAACTGGGGCGGAATGCTCTACGACTGCGCGGCAAAAGAGGCGTTCTTTGCGCCGCTTGACGGCGAAGGAAGTTACACTCCCTACCAGATAAAAGATATCGTTGACCGTTTCGGCGGCGGAGATTCTTTCTGCGCCGGTTTGATCTTTGCCTTCAATTCTGAAAAGTATTCCGCTCCGGCTGATGCCATCCGCTTTGCCGTGGCATCCAGCGCACTCAAGCACACTATCCCGGGCGATTACAACTTCTCCTCTTTGTCCGAAGTCGAAAGTTTGATGAAAGGTTCTGCATCCGGGAGGGTACAGCGATGAAAGCCCGATTTGAAAAACTTATGCAGCAGTGCCCCGTCGTTGCCATCCTGCGCGGATTGACCACGCCGGAAGTTCCGGCTGTCTGTGATGCGCTTTATGCCGCCGGAATAAGGGTGTTGGAAATTCCGCTCAACTCCCCCGATCCGTTCAACAGCATCGCCGCCGCAGTGAAGTATTGCGCTGACCGGATGACCGTCGGAGCCGGGACCGTTCTGACTCCGGAGGATGTTCAGCGCGTCCACGCTTCCGGAGGAGAGTTTATTGTTTCCCCCAATACGGATGCTGACGTCATCAAAGAAACCAAACGTCTGGGGATGATCTCGGTTCCCGGATTTTTCACCGCCAGTGAAGCCTTTGTTGCTCAGGCCGCCGGAGCCGATTATCTCAAACTCTTCCCGGCGATACTTGGTCCCGCCTATGTCAAAGACCTCAAAGCAGTCATCAAGCTGCCGATCCTGGCGGTCGGCGGTGTGAATGCCGATAACGCTGCCGACTTTATGAAGGTCTGCTGCGGTCTCGGTATCGGTTCAGCAATATACAAAGCCGGACGCAGTGCCGCTGAAGTCGAAACGTGCGCCCGTCAGGTCATCGCTTCTCTCTAATGAATATAAGGACGTGTGAATTATGAAGATCACCAAAATCGAACTTTTTAAAGTCGCCCCCCGCTGGCTCTTTCTGAAAACATCCACCGATGAAGGTATCGTCGGCTGGGGTGAACCGGTCATCGAAGGACGCGCGGATACCGTGGCGGCGGCAGTGAAGGAACTTTCTCCTTACATCATCGGTCGTGACCCCAAAGATGTCGAAGATATCTTTCAGGTGCTTTACCGCGGAGGATTTTACCGTGGCGGTCCGGTGCTGACCAGTGCCATTTCCGGTATCGAACAAACTTTGTGGGATATCCGGGGCAAAGCTCTGGGTGTTCCGGTTTACGATCTGCTCGGCGGTGCCGTGCGCGACAAAATCCAGGTTTACTGCTGGATCGGCGGTGACCGTCCGGATGATACCGCCGCCGCCGCCAGAGAAAAAGCCGCTCAGGGATATCACGCTGTAAAAATGAACGGTACAGCTGAACTTGATTACATCGACTCCTGGAGCAAGGTCGAAGCGGCGGTCAATCGGGTCGCCGCTATCCGCGATGCTCTGGGAAAAGAGTTCGGTATCGCCGTTGACTTCCACGGCCGTGTCCATCAGGCGATGGCTCGCGTGTTGATGAAAGAACTTGAACCTTATCACCTGATGTTTATCGAAGAACCGGTGCTGATCGAAAATATCGAAGCCTTCGCCGAATTGCGGCGGCATACTTCGACCCCGCTTGCCACCGGTGAACGCAACTTCACCCGGTGGGGATTCAAAGATATTCTCACCCGGGGCGTGGCTGATATCATCCAGCCTGACTTGTGTCACGCCGGCGGCATCCTGGAAGTTCGCAAGATCGCCGCTATGGCGGAGTGTTTCGACGTTGCCGTTGCCCCCCATTGCCCGTTGGGACCGATCGCGTTCGCCGCCAGTTTGCAGCTCGATTACGGTACCCCCAACGCGGTCATTCAGGAACAATCTCTGGGTATCCACTACAATCAGGGTGCTGATTTGCTGGACTATCTGGCTGACCGCACGGTATTCAACTACAAAGACGGCAGTGTTTACCGTTCCGATGCTCCGGGACTTGGCATTGAGATCAACGAAGAGGTGGTCAAAGAAGCCGATGCCAAAGGTCACGAGTGGAAAAATCCCATCTGGCGCACCGCTGACGGTGTCGTCGCGGAGTGGTAAGCTCCTTTTACTTCGCGGACGGAGGGCGGCGCGCCTGCGGGCGTGCCGGTTTGAAAAGCCGGGGGAACTCATGAACAGAAGTTCACGTTGCCTTCCCCGGCTTTCTCTATTTCAGCACCCCAGCAGACGGTGGAAGTTGTCGTGGAAAATGGCGGTGTATTCCGCTTCCGAAAGCTCTTCAAACAACACTCCGGCAACGTACAT
Organism: Lentisphaeria bacterium; assembly: GCA_017508135.1. Taxonomy (GTDB): domain Bacteria; phylum Verrucomicrobiota; class Lentisphaeria; order Victivallales; family Victivallaceae; genus UBA1784. The sequence goes on from JAFVZN010000019.1 coordinate 33,473, forward strand.
CCCCGGGTTGCGCAAGGGGAAGTCGGTTCCGAAAATGACCTTTTCTTTTCCGGCAATATTGATGGCGTGGCGCAGCATATTGTAGGTGTTGGGACCGCTGCCGGAGATGTCAAGCGCGGTGTTGGGATAGCGGGCGACCAGCTCCATCCGGGCGGTAAACTCTGCGGGACTTGCGGTCGGATGGGCGATGATGACTTTGAGATTTGGAAACTTTTTCAGTAACGCGGCAGCATCTTCCAGAGTGCTGATATGGAGACTTATCACCATACCGAGTTCTTCGGCAAGTTTCCAGACATCATCCAATGCCGGTTGGGAATATTCTGAGTAGCACATCATGTAGGCGACCAGTTCTCCGATGAGTTTGACCCCGTGGTTGCGGTGCATATCTTCGAGTTCGGCAAGGGATCGGGCAACGTGCGCCGGATGGATATGGATGCCCGGTATGTAGAAATCGGGGAACATCTTCTGCATCTCCAGTGCGGCGAGGTTGAGCTGGTGGATATCCTCCCACGCCGGAGTTTCGGAAAAGCGGCGGATAACGGAACCTGCCGCCTGAGATATCCCGGCGCGTTTCAAGGTGGCGACGAATTTTTCCGGAGGCGTAGTGAATTTGAATTGGGAAAAATCGCTGCCATCGACCAGCAGAGCGGGGTGGATGTGGGCATCGGTTATTTTGTAACCGGCAGAGGTGAGATCGATCATTTTGTAAACTCCTGTATCAACGTTTTTGTATCGTATATGAATATATCACCTGAAAAATGATTTGTCAATAGTTTTTTGCCGGTCCAGGGGAGGGGGCGGTGGCAAAGTGTCCACCCCGCGAGATGCCGCCGCAGTTTTGATTTTTTATGGGATGAATTGTGTTTTTTTGCAGAAATAGCGAATATTTGCAAAGAAAAGGTGCTTTTTTTTACTTTTCACGCTTGACATTTTCTGAAACTACATTATATTAACGCATATTAACCCGAGTATTATGCCTAACTTTCATTAATAGGAGAAAAAGAAAATGGCAGACAAAAAAGAAATCTACGCAGACGGAATCGGTCAGATTCATTTCGCCGGTAACATGGTTCGTTATGACTTCGTTACCCTCCAGCCCGAAGAAGACGGCAAGGCTCCCGCCGCCCAGAGCAATGTTCGCATCATCATGCCGCCGCAGGGTTTCCTCGCTGCTTTCAACAGCATGCAGCAGCTGATCGACAAGCTGGTCGAAGCTGGCGTTCTGCAGAAGAACGAAAAGGCTGCGAAGTAATTATTGCTTCGACGCTTTGAGATGTGACCGGAATCGAAAGGTTCCGGTCTTTCTTTTTTTTTTAACGTTACGATTTGTGCTGTAATAAGTTACTCTCTGTATTCCCCGCGCTTTCCGGGGCGGGATTTTGCTGTTTTATAAAATTCTTCCGAATATTTGCGATTTTAAAATTTACTGTTTGCAAAAAAATAGACCGGAGGATATATTTATAACTATACATGATTGTATTCAAATGTTTAAGTCAGCAAAAAAGGAGAATCGTTATGAGCAAAATCATGTCCCTGAACACCGCCGATCGGCGGGTAAAGCTGTTCAGCTTTACCCTGATCGAACTCCTCGTTGTGATTGCAATTATAGCCATTCTGGCGGCGATATTGCTTCCGGCACTGCAGAGTGCCCGGGCTCGCGGCGTTCAATCGAGTTGTGCCAATAATATCAAGCAGCTCAGTTCCGCTCTTGCCTACTATATGCCGGACTATGACGAATACGTCGTCGTCGGTTCCCGCCCTGCCAACTACCATAACTGGAGTGCCACATTTGTCGCTTTCAAATACATTTCAAGTCCCGTCTTTTTGTGTCCGGCAGTGCATAATTGGCAGTATGAAGCCTCCATCAGAACTGCCAAGCCGTCACAATTCGGCACTTCTACTGCTCTGCGTTATGTGCATTACGGTATCAATGCCGGTATCGCCAGTAATTACATCAATACCACTGCCACCAGCAATTTGATCAAGACAGTTCCGACCATGAAGGCGGGAAAAGCGGTAAACCCCGGCCGTACAGTGGCGTTTGCTGACAGTGTCTGTAAAGATTCCATCAACAGTTTGCCCAAAAATACTGCCGGATTTGCCTATTTTTACGGCATCGGTTCCGGTTCCGGCAATATCCAAGACCGCCACAGCAAGGGTGCAAATGTCGCTTTTGTTGACGGCCATGTCGTCTGGACGAAAAATGCCAATGCCACTTACCGGGCCTTCAAAAGCGGTTCCTCCAAGACGGTCGACCTGATCTATTTGAACCCGACTTACCGGGAGCAGTAGGTCATGAAAAAGTTACTTTTCACCTTGAGTTGTGCGGCTCTCCTGGCGGGAGCTGCTGAGATCGGTATTTTCCCGGAGCAGATGGTTTATTCTATGGCGGGGTTTGAAAAGTGGCTGTGCGGCAAGGATGCCATCACCATGACACAGACCCGGGGCTATTCCTGGAGCGCGACGGTTCCGGTGAAGCTGGATGCGGCGAAAGTTACGGTTTTCAACGTGGAGCTTTCTGCGGATTGTGAATTGAAGAGCAAACTTACCATCTACTTCCGTTTGCAGGGAGAAAAAGGTTTTCGCAAAGAGAACTACTGCCGGAAAAACTTTGTGCTGAGTGCCAACACTCCGGTCACAGTCTCCATTCCGATGAAGAACGCAAACTGGAAGGGCATCATCTCCGGTTTCCGCTTTGACCTTTCCGGCAGAAAAGGCGTTAACTGGAAGGTTTCCCGGATCTGGTTCACCGGTGCCGAAGATGCCCGTCTGGCTCCGGCTCCGGCGGGCGGCAAAGCTCCCGCTCGCAAAACCAAAGGTGTCAAGGTCGCCGAAAGCAATCTCAGTTCCGATATCGTGGTCTTTCCCGGCAAGCAGAAAATCGTCGATATGGCAGGGTTCAAAAGTTTCAAAACCGAAAATAACCGCATCGCAGCGGAACACAGCCGTCCTTATTCCTACACCGCGCCGATAGCGGTGGATATCAAAAAAATCGACAATTACAAATATTTCAACTGCACACTGGAATCCCCCAATGATGTTTCCGGAAAACTTACGGTTTATTTTATGCGCAAAGGGGAGAAACGTTTTCATTCCAGTAATTACAAGCGTGTCTCTTTTTCCATTTCTGCCAACAAAGCGCAGGTGGTTTCGGTTCCGCTCAAGGGATGGCGGGGAGCGATCGACCGCATCCGTTTCGATATTTCCGCTCAAGCCGGACAGAAGTGGACGATACACAAGGTTTGGTTCAGCAAGAAACTTCCCGGTGCGTTTCAGAATAAAGAGTTCAATGCTCCGGTGAAACTTACTTCCGGAAGTGTCAAACTGATTGAGACGCGCTACGATCTGCTTGAAGGCAGGAGGTACCGCTTTTCTTTCGACAGTACCGGTGTGAAAACTTCTTCCATCAAGGTCAAAGAGTACAATGATGTTGACAGATCAAATGGTGGAAGTGGTGTTACTGTCAATAGTGACGGAAACAATAATATTAGTTTTTCTCTCTCTCCAGGAACGACTTATACGGTGATCGAAGTTACCGCGTCCGGTCCCGCCGGAAGTGAACTCCGGGACTTCCAGTTCGGTGAGACCGGTGAACGTACCGGTGCCAACTGGAAGGCATCGTGGATCTGTCATCCGCAGGGACGGCGGACTTCTGACCCGTCGGTGTTCATGTACACCCGTGAATTCGATTTGCCGGTACTGCCGCAGGATGGACGGATCCAGCTCACTGCCGATGACGGTTATATTTTGAAGGTCAACGGCACTCTGGTGGGCAAACGTTCCGGCGGCTGGCAGCAGACCGCTCTGCACGAGATCACCAAACAGCTCAAAGTTGGCAAAAACCGCATTGAAATTTCCGTGATGAATGATAATGGTCCGACCGGTCTGATTGCGGAGATCCGTTGTGATATGCCGGGCGGAAAAGTTGTGCAGATAAATACGGATAAATCCTTCAAAGTAAAACAAACTGAAGGCAGAAACATTCTGCCGGGAGAAGCTTCAGCAATGGAGCTTGGTATTCCTCCCATTTCACCGTGGCACAGTGTCGCTTACAATAACCTCACTCAGCGGGTTCCGGTGAAAATCGTCAAAAACAGCTTGAAATATGCTGATGGAAAAATCAGCGGCGATATTGTTCTGGAAAACTTCCCGCTGGGAGGTTTGCCGATGCTGTTGACCTTTGATGGCGGTATTTCCGGGAAATTCAGCCAGGCGAAATTGAATAATACAGTTAAAATTTCCCATTCCGTCAACTCTCTGCTGCCTGGAAATTACAGCCTGATTACAGATCCGGAGATCATTGCCGGAGAAAGCAAACTGCTTGATTTCACTGTGCCGCCGCGTGCTGCGGAGACGAATTGTGTGGTCAAGCCCGTTCAAAAAGACGGCTATCTGCAAATGATGCTCAATGGCAAGCCGCTGTGGTTCAGCGGATTCCGCGCCAGACGGAAAAGTCAGCGCGACCGGGCTTACCGGGATGGAAATTACCGGATCATGTACTTCGGAGCCGGTATGGGCGGCTCGGACGGTTCCAACTCCGGCAGAACCTGGCTCGGACCTGAACGTTACGAATTTGAAAAAGTTGAAGAAAGTCTGGGCAAATTCATCCGCACCTATCCCGAAGCTAAAATCCTTATCACCTACGGCATCGACGGTCCGCGCTGGTGGTGTCAGGCGCATCCGGAAGAGTGTGTCTGGTTTGAAAACGGCAAAAAGCCGGAAGGTTTGACCAGTCTTGCCTCCAAAAAGTGGCGGAAAGAGGGGCTTGCTGCGTTCCGGGCGTTTTTGAAGTATTTTGAAAAATCCAAATATGCTCCGTGGATCATCGGTTACCGTATACAGGCGCACTGTTCCGGCGGTGAATTTCAGTATCTCGGTACGTGGCAGCGTAAATACGCCGATTACAGTCCGGCGATGCAGGTTTATTTCCGGGAGTTTCTCACCAAACGTTACGGCAGCGATGCCAAACTGCAAAAGGCTTGGAACGATCCGTCTGTAACCTTGAAAACGGCAAATATCCCCACCGGCAAAGAACGTAAAGCTGCCGAACTTGGTGTGTTTCGGGATTTGGACAAGGCGCGGAAAGTTGCTGACTTTGTCGATTGTCTTTCTGATGCCATGGTCACTGGTGCAATGGAGTTCTTGAAAGTTGTGCGGGAAGAAGCTCCCGACAAACTTGCCGGACTTTACGGCGGATATGTTTACTATTACAGCGGATATCAGCTTTTGAACAGCGCGCATGTCAACTTCGGAAAGCTGTACCGGTCGCGCCTTGCTGATTTTATCAGCTCTCCGCATGATTACATCCAGCGCAAAGTCGGCTGGCCCGGCGGTCATCACGGCCCGGTCGTGGGAACTTCGCTTTACAACCTCTCCTGGTGGGACGAAAACGACACCCGTACCATCATGTGCGCTCCCGGCGGTCACCGTCATGTGGACAGTATGCATGAGACCATCGGCGTGTTGAAACGTGACCTCATTCTGCAAATCACCAAAGGTGTCGGCAACACCTTCTACGATCTGGCAGGCGGCTGGTTCGACCATCCGGCGATCATGGAAGCGTTGCGCAAGACCAATTCAGTCGGAAAATTTGCGCTCAGTGTTCCCGGATTCAAACGGGGGCAGGCGGCGGTGCTGTACTGTACCGATTCCATCAAACGCCTGGCTGAAACCAACAACACCATCACCGTGCCGCTGCGGCAGGATCTGCGCCGCAATCTCGGTTGGAGCGGTATCACGGTCGATCAGTATCTGCTGGAAGACATTCTGCAGGACAACTTCCCGGAATATGATTGTTACATCCTGCCCAACGTCTATGCTCCGGGGGACAAGGTTCGCCAAGCGATCAAAGAAAAGCTGATGAAGAAGGGCAAACTTGTCATCTTCGGTTACGCTCCGGGCGCGTTCCGGGAGAAGTCCGGAAAAATCGACCTCGGCGCGATGAAAGAGTTGACCGGTATCAGTTTCGACTGCGCACCGGGAAAGATCACCCGGCTGGTCACGTCCAAGTTCGGCAAGTTCGGTACTGCGGTCAAATATTCGCCCGGATTCTTTGTCAACGACAAAACGGCGAATACTCTCGGAACTTTTGCCAACAGCAAGTTGACTGCCGTGGCAGGCAAAAAGGTCAATGGAGCCAATGTGGTAGTGACGATGGTTCCGGAGATGACACCGGATTTTTACCGGAATATTTTCCGTAAGAACGGATTGCATATCTTCTGCGAAAGCAGTGACCCGGTTTACTATGACGGCAGATTTATTGCCATCCACGCCAACACTTCCGGAGAAAAAGTCCTGACTTTGCCGGAGGCGCGGGAGTGGTACGATCTGTTCCGCAATAAAGCGGCATCCGGCAAATCCAAAACGCTGAAGCTGAAAATGGAACGCGGTCAGACGGAAATCTTTTTCATCGGCAGCAAAGCCGATGCTGAACGCTTCAGAAAGACGGCGTTGTATTGAAAAAATATGAGCGGGCTGTTGCAAAAACTGATGTTTTGCAGCAGCCCCGGAGTTCCGGGAGAGTTATAGCGGAGCCGGGTTATCTATCCTTCACGGTATAACCACCAAACCTTTTCAAGACACGCTTCCCATTTTCTATAACCCAGCCATTTCCACTCATTTCCCCATTTTCAAATGGTATTTCGCTAATTTGTTTTCCTTCTCTATCATATTCACGATAAATCCCATCCATCTTTCCATTTTTATAGGTATACGTTACACGTTTAACATTCGTTCCTTCATGAAATTCAGTATAGGACCTATCCCCATCAGGCCCTTTCTTTTCAACTAGGCGAGGCATAATCATAAACAATCGTCCTTTTTGATTATAGCGTTTAGCTATTTTTCCTCCTGCCGCCAGGGCACGCACCTCTAAAGCCTTTATCCCTCCCACATAAGTGAGAATGGTCTTTGAATCTGGAATATCAAATGTCGTTGTTTTGGGATCTCTAAAAAAAGAAGGAGATGTATCAATGCCCATAGCTTTGGTAAAACGACGAATATTTTGGGCAATCCCCCTGTCTCTCATAGCTAAATGAGGCGGGAGTTTGTTACCGACAAGGACACCACTTGAAAAATCAGAATAGCCTTGATTCCAATGAAATGCACCTTTCATAAAAAGGTCACTTGGTGAAATGTTTTTATTTCCAACGCGAATGGCTTTTTTTTGACCACTCCAATAAGCTTCTACAAATTTTGTCCGAGCAAATCTTTCAGCTGTATTTTCATCAGCCCCTGTGGCCATTTTAGCCTCTTTTAAATCTTTATAAAAAAGATCACGAGGACCGAGACGATGATCTACGTGCCGATATTTGGGCAATTGTCTCCATTGTTCTGAAAAAACAGTCTCTGTTAACACAGGCTGTAGTTCACACAACATCTCAATTGTCACCTTCTCTTCCAGCGACATATTAGTCTTGTCATTCATCCGATTAATATCCTGAACAGAATGAGTGAGTTCATGAAGCATAGATTGTGCAAGCAGTCTCCTCGTTTCTAAAAGATTCCTACCTTCTCTATATACTCTAGTATTTATACAAATTTCTTTACTACCATGATTATAGAAAGCTCCCGCATTTATATCTCTGACAGTAAACCAAACATTGGGATGTGCTTTTTCTAAAATATACCTACCCATTTTGGTCCTTGCCATGTCATCAAAAGCTTCTAATAACTCTGGTTTATATTTAGCTGGAATTTGTTTTTTGGGAGCACTAACTATTCTGCCTCGATAAACTGCGATTTTGCGTGCAACTTGTGCTGGAGTAAGATTTTCTTCCAGTGTCGGCGTAAATATCGACTTCCGCTTTTTTTTCGGTTTTTTGGGGGATTTTTTTACTTTTTTTACGGATTTCCGGGATTTCGCCGGTGCCGCAAATGCCTGTCCGGGAAATACAGCCAGCTGTAATGCCGTCAGCAAAACAAATAAAAATTTTCTCATTTCCCCACCCCCCGATAGTTTTTATGGTAATATTATAAATATATATCTTACATACGGTTTTGTCAACTGAATACAGCAGGACGAATGTAAACCAGATCGTCCAAGTCATTGTCAAAGGCTGTCGCAGTATTGCCCGCCAGCGCAGCAAGTTCCGGAACAACTGCGGTGACGGTCGCGGTTTCCGGCAAAATGGCTTCAATGGCAGATTTTTCGCACTCAAAGCAGACCAGCTTTTCCTGTGGACGGTCAGCGAAAAATCCGGCTGCCTGTTCGCGGTTGAGAACGGCAGTTTCGCCGGAACTTTCCCACGCTCCGTTGCGTTTTACTGCGCCGAAGTAGAGTATTTCTTTATTTCTGCCGTCATACAGCACTCCGCAAGCAGTTTCTCCGGTTGCACCAGCCAGAGCCAATGCCCCCGGTACACAACGGAAATCCATCTCCGGATCGGCAAATTTCCATCCGGCAGCCAGCGCGGCAACCACACGCAGAAAGGTGAAACTTCCCGGTCCGGAACCGACGGTCCAGCGTTTGACATCGCTGAGTTTCAAATTGATTTGAGCAAGTTGAGCTTCGACAAATTCCGGAAGTGCCGCGGCATCTCTGCCGTGCATCGGGCAGCTGGTTTTCACCAGTTCCCGGTCGCCGTCAAAGAGAGCAAAGCCGAAACTTCCCGGCTGTGGGTCCATTACTCCGTGCAGCATATCACAACTTTCCTTCCATGGTGACCCGTGCCAAAACGGAATCTACAAGTTCGTCATCATTCCGGGCACGGTTGATACTGAAAACTTTTCCATCGACCATGACCACCTCGGCAGGCATGGGGCGGAGGTTGTACACGGAACCCATGCTGTAACAGTACGCACCGGCATTTTCGATCGCCAGCAGGTCGTATTCACGGATCTCCGGCAGTTCGCGCTGTTCGGCGAAGCGGTCGCCGGTTTCGCAGATATTGCCGCAGACATCATAGATATGCGGCGTGCCGTCCGGGTTGGAGAGGTTGACGATATGGTGGTACGCATCGTAAAGCACCGGGCGGATCAACTGGGGAAATCCGGAGTTGCATCCGGCGATGGTGCGGGTGCGGTTATGTTTGATGGTGTTGACTTCTGTGACAAGCGTTCCGCATTCGGCGGAGAGATACTTGCCCGGTTCAAAGCGCATGACCAGATCTTTGCCGTAGGAGGTGCAGAAGCTGTCGAAGAGTTCCGTGATCGCCTTACCCATGGCAACATAGTCGATGCGGGTTTCATCCGGACGGTAGGGGACTTTGAACCCGCCGCCGAAGTCGAGAAATTCCAGTTCCGGGAAGTTTTCTTTTGTGGCGATCGCCATCAGATTCCGCATACTCTGCAAAACCGATTCGGCGTGCTGCAAGCCGCTTCCGGTGTGTTCGTGCAAGCCGACGATGTGCAAATTGCCGGAACGGACGATCTCTTTGACCTCCTCCACGGCATCGAGCAGGATACCGAACTTGGTCAAATCGCCGCCGGTCATGGTCTTTTCATTGTCGCCGTCGCAGACATCGGGGTTGAAGCGGAGGCAGAGCTTGGAACCGGGATAATTCTTTGCCGTTTTGCGCAGACGGGAAAGGGAACCGATGTTGATGATGACACCGGTTTTCATCACCCGGTCAAATTCGGCATCGGTCATGTTGTTGGCAGTGTAAACGATGCGGTCAGGCGCGAACCCCAGACGCAGAGCCAGACAGACTTCGCCGGGGCTGACGGCATCGATACCGGCTCCGGCATCGCGGAGGAGGGTCAGCAGTGCGGGGTTGTAGTTAGCTTTCAGCGCGTAATGGACTTTGAGCCGGGGATGCGGGATGAACTTGAAGAGATCAAAGTAACGTTCCAGCATCAGCGAACCGTCATAGACAAAAAGCGGAGTGCCGTATTCATTGGCACACGAGATCAGTTGTTCATGAGTTATCATTGGGCAAACCTTATAATTACAGCGAGCATTTCCAGCGGAGTGTTTCCGGCGTTGGCAATGGAGTGACCGTCGCCGTTGCCGGTGAGAATGGTATCACCGGGAGCGAGGGTGACTTCCTCGCCGTTATCATCGGCAACGGCCTGACCGCTGATGATGTAAAAAATTTCTTCTTCATTTTCGTGACGGTGAAAACCGATGGAACATCCCGGAGCCAGCGTTATACGGCTGAACATCCGGGTAGGGGAGTTGAGTTCCTCCTGTTCCCAGAGGTGTTCTATTTTCACTGAACCGCTGCCGCCGCGCATGGCATCGCGGATATCCGGGCGGTAATCATTTTGACGGTGGACCATAATGTTTTCTCCTGAATTTGAATTATCTGCCGCGCCGGCTTTTATCCGGTTTGATGCCGGTGGTGATTTCGCCGTCATTGCTGCCTATTATCATTGCGCATGACGGGGGGATGGCGTTGAAATGATCTTCGATACGCATTCCGATACGGCGCGCCGGAGTTTTCCAATAGATCATCAACGTACCGAAACAGTCGCCGCGGTATTCGATAAATACTTGCGGAGTTTCCTTGCGGATGATACGTTTTTCGACTGAGGTGAAATTATATTTCTTCTCATGTTTTTTCAGAGCGGCGCGGGTATAGGTTATCAGTTTTTCAAGTTCTGCATCGCTGAGAGCGCGGCATTCGGTCCCGAAAATCGTGGTTGCAACAGGACCTGTGGCACAGCCGGAAAAGATAAACGGCAGTGCGGCGGCAAGGAAAAGAGAGCGTAAAAATTTCATCATTCGGCAGTTCCCTTGTATATTAACGTTTAAGGTGGTGGAACTCGATCAGCGAGTTGAGCCAGTTGTTCAGCATGCTCCAATACCTTGGGTTGCACTCCGGCAGAGGTGAATTGTCGATGCCGGAGGCGACGAGGTTTTCCAGAAAATCGTTCTGCGTTTCGTTCCTGGTCTCCGGGAGCAGACCGTTTTCGCAAAGATAGGCACTTTTTATCACGACCGCGCACTGCTCAAGTGTCCAGTGGTCGTGACCGCAATCCAGCTGCGCCAGATTGGCAAGCACGGAACGCAGTGAATCGTAAGTGTAGGGCTGCGGCAGATTGGGCGGCGAATTTTTCAACAGAAAAGATGCGATACGCCCCGCCATTTTGAAAGAACGGCTGTCGTTGGCAATGTTGTCGAAAGAGGAGAGCATTTCCACCGATTTTGCGGTGTAAAGCTCTTTGGGATTGCCGTCATCGTTGAACTCGATCTCCAGTTCACGGAACAAGTCGGCTACGGGAAAGTTTTTTTCCGAAACCTTCTGCGCTCCGTGAAGCACAAAGGAGATCTTCCGTAGTCGGGGCTGAGCCCGGAGGCGATCAGCGCACTTTCCCGGTACGGGCGGCGGTCAAGCATGATGAATTGACAGGAGATTATCAATTTAGCCCTGCGCCTTTTCCGAAAGTTGCTTCTTCAATTCTCCGATGACCATGCCGGGGTTGGCACGGCCTTTGGAGAGCTTCATCACCTGCCCGACAAAATATTGCAGGACGCGCTCATTACCGGCGAGGTATTCCGCGACCTGTTTGGCGTTGGCATCGATCGCCTGGGCAACGATACCGGCGATAGCGGAGGAATCGCTGACCTGAGAAAGACCTTTTTCTTCGATAAGGGTGTTGGCATCTTTGCCGGTTTCAAACATTTCCGGGAAGATATCTTTGGCGATCTTGCCGCTGATCTTTCCGGATTCCACCAGATTGACCAGTTCTGCCAGCATCGCCGGAGTGACCGGAGAATCTTCAACACTGATCTTGGCAGCACCGGTAAGACTGAGCAGCGTGGAGATTATCCAGTTGGCAGCAGCTTTGGGATTTTTGGCAACTTTTGCGCACTCATCGAAATAGGCGGCAAGTTTACGGTCGGCGGTGATGACTTCAGCATCGTAGGCGGTCAGACCGAAGTCGTTGATAAAGCGGTTGCGTTTGGCTTCCGGCTGTTCCGGCAATGTGGCGCGGATGGCTTCAATTTCTTCATCGGTGAAAGTGACCGGCATCAGATCCGGGTCGGGGAAGTAACGGTAATCGTGAGCGAACTCTTTGGTACGCATCAAGTAGCTGCTTCCGGCATCATCATCCCAGCCCCGGGTCTCCTGCTTGAGGACGGTACCGGCATCAAGGAGTTCCGCCTGACGTTCGATTTCGGATTCGATGGCGCGGTGGACGGCGCGGAAGCTGTTGAGGTTCTTCATTTCGATCTTGGTACCGAATTTTTCAGTTCCGACCGGGCGCAGAGAGATGTTGACATCGCAGCGGAGCTGACCTTTTTCCATATCGCAGTCGCTGATTTCGCTGTAACGCATAAGTTCTTTGAGTGTGGTGAGATAAGCGTAGGCTTCATCGGCACTGCGCATATCCGGTTCGCTGACGATCTCCAGAAGCGGAACGCCGGAACGGTTGTAGTCCGCGCCGCTGCCGTGGGCGAAGTGGGTGAGTTTTGCCGGGTCCTCTTCCAGATGGATACGGGTGATACCGATATCTTTGTCGGGAAGTTCTTCGCCGGAGAATCCGGTTCCGGAGATGTGCATTTTGCCGCCGGAACAGAAGGGCAGGTCGTACTGGGAGATCTGGTAGTTTTTCACCAGATCGGGGTAAAAGTAGCTCTTGCGGTCAAATTTGCTGAAACGGGCGATCTCGCATCCCATGAGGAGGCCGGCCTTCACTGCGGCGTGGATGGCTTCTTTGTTGGGGACGGGGAGGGTGCCGGGGTAACCCAGACAGACCGGACAGGTGAGGGTATTGGGTTCGGCACCGAACTTGTTGGCGCAGGAACAGAACATTTTGCTGGCGGTACGGATCTGAACGTGTACTTCCAGACCGATTACGGCTTCGTATTTCATTTGAACGTAAAATCCTTAAAAAGTTTAAACTTACAGTACATCTCTATATAATACCACGCGGGGAGAGTTTTTTCCAGTTGATTTTTCAGAAAAATCATACTTTTCCCGGAGTTATTCCCATTATCTTCATCAGCTCTGCCGGATAATCGGTATAAAAGCGGGAAACTTTCATATCGAGATAACGTCTCATTTCGCCGGGATTCTGGATGTTCCAGACACCGACCGGATAACCGCGTTCCAGAATGCGTTCAGCGATTTTTTGGTCGAGCAATCCTTCCCAGACGACGAGGGCGTTGAAGTGGTAACGGTCGGCGGCATCGAGTTCAGCTTCCAGATCGCGGGGGGCGATATCGAAAAAGATGTAACTTTCCGGAAAGAGTTCCCGCGCCTTTGCCATGTAATCCAAAGTTCCGTCATTGAACCCCAGAAGTTCGACCGGGAACTTCATGTCGCGGATGATCTTTGCCGCAGCTTCCACCGCACCGGGGGCTTTGGGCTGCAGAGAAAGACGGACTTTATCCTGACTGCGGAAGAGTTCCAGAGTCTCTTCCAGAGAGGGCATACGATCGAAGCGGGGGGCTTTGTCAAAGTGCCGGAAGTTGAAGTTGCAGGCGACATTGATCTTCCGCAGTTCGTCAAAATCGGTGTCGGCGATGACACGTTTGACATCCCCCTGTTCGCAGGTGTCAGGATTGTGGATCAAAACAAGTTTGCCGTCCCGGGTGAGACGGATATCGGTTTCCACCCAATCGCAGCCGAGGTTGATGGCGGATTCAAAACCGGCGAGGGTGTTCTGGGGAAAGTGCTGGGGATCGCCGCGATGACCGGTGACACCGTTGTTGAGCAGAGCCATGTGATAAAATCTCCTTGATTCGAGAGTTTGCTGTTTTTCTGCATAATATAGCATCAGCCGTCTCCGGGCGCAAGTTGTGACCGGAATATTTTTTCCGGAAAACTTGCGTTTGAACTTCCCAGAGGTTATATTATAGATGAAGTATGTTTTTTGTTCAGGAGGATTTTTTTATGGGAAATAATGACCGCCGCAGTAATGCGGTCGAACATATTGCCGGTCGCCCCGGATATTTGCCGATGGGATGCGTGGAAGCATCGGTCGGTGAATTTGGGGAAGATGTCTTTACTCTGGAGGCGATGCGCAGTTATCTGCCAACTGCCGTGACCGATGCGCTGCAGGCGACGATCGAGTTCTGCCGCCCGCTGGACCCGCAGATCGCCGGAAGTGTGGCGGAAGCGATGAAACGCTGGGCGATAGAGCGGGGAGCGACCCACTTTACGCACTGGTTCCAGCCGCTGAACGGCGGAACGGCAGAGAAACATGATGCCTTTCTGGAGCCGGATGGTCACGGCAATGCGATCATGGTCTTTTCCGGGAAACATCTTATCGGCGGCGAGACCGATGCCTCAAGTTTCCCCTCCGGCGGTCTTCGCTGTACCTTTGAAGCGCGCGGATACACCGCCTGGGACCCCACCAGTCCGGCATTCATCAAGCGTCACAGCAACGGGGCGACACTGTGCATCCCGACGGCGTTCTGCAGTTATACCGGAGAAGCTCTGGATAAGAAAACGCCGCTGCTGCGCTCCATTCAGGCACTTTCCCGGTCGGTGGTGCGGTTGATGAGCTTTTTCGGTCTTGCCGAAGAGCGGGTAAAGGTCACGCTGGGTGCGGAACAGGAATATTTTCTCATCGACAAACACTTCTATTTGCAGCGGCCGGATCTGCTTCAGACCGGGCGTACCCTTTTCGGTGCGCCGCCGCCGCGCCATCAGCAGTTGGAAGATCACTACTTCGGAGCCATCAAGCCCCGGATATTGAACTTTATGACCGAAGTCGAACGGGAGTTGTGGAAACTCGGCATCCCCGCCAAGACCCGCCACAACGAAGCGGCTCCGGCGCAGTTTGAAATAGCTCCGTTCTTTGAAGAACTCAACCTCGCCGTCGATCACAACATGATGGTCATGGAAGTTCTGCGTCAGGTTGCCGACCGCAACGGGCTGGTCTGTCTGATGCACGAAAAACCTTTTGCCGGGATCAACGGTTCCGGTAAGCACTGCAACTGGAGTATCGACTACGGAGCCTTGAGTATGCTCAAACCGGGCAGTGACCCGCACCGGAACGCTATCTTTCTGACCACGTTGTGCGCGGTCATCCGGGCGGTCGATCTGCACAGTGATCTGCTGCGGTGCGCCACAGCCGGTGCCGGGAACGATCACCGTCTGGGGGCAAGTGAAGCTCCTCCGGCGATCATTTCGATTTTTCTCGGCGATCAGCTTACTGAAGTTATCGAGCAGATCGAAGCCGGTTCAGTCACCGGAAGTTCCCGCAAAGCCGGAGCTATGCGTATCGGTGCCGATATGCTTCCGCCGCTGCCGCGTGATGCAACTGACCGCAACCGTACCAGTCCTTTTGCCTTTACCGGAAACAAGTTCGAGTTCCGCGCTCCCGGATCCAGTCAGAGTGCATCGACGTCGATCATGATGCTCAATACCATTGTTGCGGAGTCGATCGACTATATCTCCGATGAACTGGAAAAGTTCAGCGGCGGCGATTTCAATGCCAATTTGCAGACCGTGCTGCAGAAGATAATCTGTAATCACAAGCGCGTGGTCTTCAACGGCGACAATTACAGCAATGAGTGGGTGAACGAAGCCGCGCGGCGCGGATTGCCCAATCTCCGGACAACGCTGGAGGCGATCATGCCGCTGAAAAATCCTGACAACCATGAACTCTTTACCCGCTACGGCGTACTGTCGGCAACGGAAATGCTCTCCCGGTACGAAGTTTCTCTGGAAGAGTATCAGCGTAAGGTGCGTATCGAATGCGGTGTGGCGTTGGAGATCGCCCGCAGTATGATCCTCGGAGCCGCCGCCGATGAGTATATCCGGTTGGGCAACGCGCTCGCCTGTTCCGGACAGAATGGTGTTTCCGGCGGCAGGAGTGCCCTGAAGAATGCGGCGGAAAAATTGGGCAGTGCCATTGATGATCTTGCCTGCGCCTGCGATAAACTTGAAAACGCGATGAACAATGATGATGCTGCGCTGTTGGAAGAACTTTTGCATTTGCGTTCAGCTTCCGACCGGTTGGAATATCTGGTCGATGACCGGTTGTGGCCGCTGCCCAAGTATCGTGAAATGCTTTTTATCTACTGACGGAAAGGGAGAAAGGGGTTCTTATGGACGATTTGCTTTACTGTTTCAAGCTGGCTGACCCTTCCGGAGAGTTTGAACCGGCAACGGAACTGCTTGATGCACTGGAACTGGATTACTCCAGTATCTTCAACCGGGAAAACGGCGAAGTCTGGCATACGGTCTATGCCGACTCTCCGGAAGCGGCGCAAACGCTGCTGGAACGGGTCGAAGCCATGCTGCCGTTATGGCACGAAATGGAGGTCGAACTGGTTCCCGGGGAAATTTTTGAGCTGAAAAAAAGCGAATGGGCGGATGCGTGGAAGAAATATTTTACTCCGGTGGAGATATCGGAAACACTTCTGGTAACTCCCCAATGGATAACACCCGAAGCCCGTCCCGGGCAGACGGTTCTGCGCATAGATACCGGAATGAGCTTCGGCACCGGTCAGCATCCGACGACCTTTTACTGCCTGAAAAAAATCGATCAGTATGCCGCTGATACCGCTTCCATGCTGGATGCCGGATGCGGTTCCGGCATATTGGCGGTCGCCGCACTGCTGAGGGGGATAAAGTTTGTCGAAGCCTTCGATTTCGACCCGGAAGCTGTCAGAATGAGTGCCGAAAATCTGAAACTCAACGGTATCGGCGAAGATGCACTGCTTCTTGCTCAAGGCGATGCCGGAAATTATCCGGGCAGACCGGAAAAATATGATCTGGTGTGTGCCAACATTCTCGGGCATTTGCTGATAACGTTCCGCTTCAACATCGCATCATGGGTGAAGCCGGGCGGTAAACTGGTGCTGGCAGGAATATTGCAGCGGGATTTCGACCGTGTGGCGGAAAGTTTCGCAGAACTCGGTTTCTCAGAAGTTGAGCGCGAAACTATCGGCGAGTGGACCGGCGGTGTTTTTTGCAAACCGCAGAGTTGAAAATTTGCCGGAAACGATTATATTATTCCGGTAAATGTTGATATTGGACTATTATGGAGAAACAGATATGGCTGTTGAAAAAAAAGTTGTTTTGCGCCGGGCGGTGAACTTTGAAGTTCGTGATCTTCCCGGCAAAGAGGTGTTGCTTGCCGGATCTTTCAATGACTGGCAGCCGGTGAAAAAGCTGACCGACAAAAAAGGTGACGGTATCTATCGCTGCCGGTTGATGCTTGCGCCGGGGGAGTATCAGTATAAATTTCTTATTGACGGCGAATGGCGTTCCGATGCCGCCAATCCCAACTTTACTCCCAACGGATTCGGTTCTTTGAACAGTGTTCTGGTTGTGGATGCAGAAAAATAAATCATACAGGGGAATTTCAGAATGGGACTTCAACTTTACAATGTTGCTCCCCGGTTGCCGGAGAGCTTGAACTTTCTTGAAAAACTTGCCGATAATATCTGGTGGTGCTGGCACGCGGATGCGGTCGATCTCTTCACCCGCATCGACCACAATTTGTGGCGCGAAGTAGGCGGTAATGCCAAAGCATTTCTTCGCCATGTCTCTCCGGATGTGCTGGAGGAGTTGGCTGGAGACAGCGGTTATCTCCAGCAAATCGAAAATGTCCGCTCCGCGTTTGAAAAAGATATCAGTTCCGCAGTGGATAACCGCAGCCGTGAGGTCGCATATTTTTCTCTGGAATATGGTATCCATGAAAGTATTCCCATCTTTTCCGGCGGTCTCGGAGTGCTTGCCGGTGACCATTTGAAAGCCGCCAGCGATATGAAACTGCCGCTGGTCGCTGTCGGTCTGCTTTACCGGCAGGGCTATTTCCGGCAGGTGTTGGACCGCACCGGTTTTCAGACGGAACATTACCCGGTTTCTGAATTGCATGAGCTGCCCATTGTCCGCGGTTGCAATCCGGAGGGTGATCCGGTCACCATATCCATGAAACTTGCCGACCGTGAACTTTTTGCCGCCGTCTGGGTGTTGTGGGTCGGCAATGTGCCGCTGCTGCTGCTGGATACGGAACTGCCGCAGAATTCGCCGGATCTGCGCGAGGTGACGTGGCGGCTTTACGGCGGCGACAAGAGAATGCGTCTGCATCAGGAGCTTCTGCTCGGTATCGGCGGTGTGAAGGCTCTGCTGGCGATGGGATTTGATCCGCAGGTGTGCCACATGAATGAAGGTCATGCCGGTTTCCTTTCTCTTGCCCGGCTGGTCCATCTGGTACGGGAGTGCCACCTGGAACCGGATGTCGCACTGGAGGTGGTGTGGCGTTCCAATATCTTCACCACGCATACGCCGGTCCCTGCCGGAAATGAGGTCTTTGACATCAATATGGTCCGTCCTTATCTTGCACCTTACGCCAATGAAGCCGGTTTTGATATTGAACGGGTCATCCGCTGGGGTATTCCCATCACTGAACGTGACCATGCCAACGAGATGTCGATGACCGTTTTCGGTTTGCGCATGGCGGCTAACTTCAGTAACGGTGTCAGCAAACTGCACGGCGAAGTGGCGCGGCAGATGTGGAAACATCTCTGGCCGGAACGTTCCGCTTCGGAAATCCCCATCGGGCACATCACCAACGGTGTCCATATCAACTCCTGGATATCGCCCCGTCACGGCAGACTTTACAACCGTTACCTCTCCCCCGGCTGGATGTACAATCCGCCTTTGAAACAGATCACTGATGAGTTGCAGGCGATGCCGGATGATGAACTCTGGGGCGCGCATGAGTTGTGCCGTCAATCTCTGATCCGTTATGTGCGGCGTCATGTGCAGAGCAGCCGCCATTCCGGAGGGAATATTTCCAGCGGAATCTCTCTGCAGCCGGATGTGCTGACCATCGGTTTCGCCCGCCGCTTTGCCACCTACAAGCGCGGAACACTGCTGCTGCGCAACAAAGAGCGGCTGCTGGCTCTGCTTCGGGACAAGAGCCGTCCGGTGCAGTTCATCTTTGCCGGAAAGGCGCACCCGGCTGACAACGGCGGCAAGCAGCTTATAAAAGAGCTTATCGACTTTGCCCGGGCAGAAAATGTTCAGAACAAGCTTCTCTTTCTGGAAAATTACGATATCGGTATGGCGCGCTATCTGGTGCAGGGCGTTGACGTGTGGCTCAACACTCCGCGCCGTCCGCAGGAGGCCAGCGGTACTTCCGGTATGAAAGCGGCGATCAACGGTGTTATCAACTGCAGTATCCTCGATGGCTGGTGGGCGGAGGCATACGACGGTGTCAACGGCTGGGCGATCGAAGGAAACGATTACTACACGGAAGACGAAGACCGTGACAACTTTGAAAGTCAGCAGTTGTTCAACGTATTGGAAAACGAGGTCATTCCCTGCTTCTATGAACGTATCGGCGGTGAACTGCCGCTGCGTTGGATCGCCCGGATGAAGGCATCCATCGCCACCGGGCTCGGCTTTTTCTCCAGTGCGCGGATGGTGTCGGATTACGACCGGAAATATTACAAACCTGCCGCCGATGCCTATGGCCTTATGAGAAAAGATAATGCTTCCGCCGCCAAAAATCTGGTTATGGAAAAGGGCAAGCTGGTGGAAAATTTCTACGGCAACCGCCTCTATATCGGCAATCCCGTGGTCGCAGGACGGTTGGATCAGCTCCATGTCGGCGATAAGATACCGGTAACGGTCGAAGTTTATCTCGGCGGTATGCTCCCCGGCGAAGTGGAAGTCGATGCGTACAGCGGCGTTGCCAATGCCCACAACGAGATCGTGGAAGGCGTGGCTACCCCCCTGACGATGGTCGAAGACCGCGGTAACGGAAATTATCTTTACGGCGGCGATATCATCTGCCGCGCATCGGGACGTTTCGGTTTGACCGCGCGGATAAAAGCTGCCGGTAACGCCTGGGACAACAGCGTGCCGGGGTTCATGTGCTGGCCGAAGTAAACAACAATCAAAAGGTGACGATATGCGGAACAAAGTAAAACGTAATCCCCGGATATTGGTCGTTACGCCGGAAATAACCTCCCTCCCGGCAGGGATGAATAACATGGGCGGATATTTGCGCGCCAAAGCCGGCGGATTGGCTGATGTGTCGGCATCGCTGGTGGGCGCATTGTTCCGGCAGGGGGCGGATGTCCATGTGGCTCTTCCGCACTACCGGCGGATGTTCCAGATCGATGTCGGAAAATTGATAAGTGATGAATTGCGCGTTTACATGAGCAATCTTCACAACAGCCGCATCCACCTGGCTGAAGACCGGATATTTTACTATCGTGATACCGTTTACAGCAACTATTCCACGGACAGTTTTCATCAGGCGCTGGCGTTTCAGCGCGAGGTGATAAACAATATCATTCCGGTGGTGAAACCTGACCTTATCCACTGCAACGACTGGATGACCGGACTTATTCCGGCGGCGGCGCGGCGGATGGGGATACCCTGTCTTTTTACGGTGCATAATATCCACACGCTGAAAAAGACACTGGCGGAGATCGAAGATCGCGGTATTGATGCGGCCCCATTCTGGCAGAATCTTTTCTTTGAACGGCAGCCGGTCAATTACGAAGAGAGCCGGGAAAGCAACCCGGTCGATTTTCTCACCAGCGGCATCTTTGCCTCCCACTTTATCAACACCGTAAGCCCCACATTTTTGCGGGAGATAGTGGAAAATTACCATGATTTTATTCCGGAAAACATCCGGCGTGAGATAGCCGGTAAGTTCCACGCCGGTTGCGCCAGCGGTATCTTGAACTCTCCGGATGAGGAGTGCGACCCCGAAACGGATGCGTTTCTGGAGAGCTGTTACAACAGCGAAAACCACGCTTCCGGGAAAGCGGTGAATAAGATCGCTTTCCAAGCCCGTACCGGCTTGACGGTCGATCAGCATGCGCCGCTCTTCTTCTGGCCGCACCGTCTGGATCCGGTGCAGAAGGGGTGTACCATCCTTGCGGATGTGCTTTATGATCTGGTTCACCGTTATTGGGAGAGCAATCTGCAGATCGCCATCGTCGCCAACGGCGAATATCAGAAAGTTTTCAAAGATATCATCGCTTTCCACAATTTCTACGACCGGGTGACGGTGTGTGACTTTGACGAACAGCTTTCCCGGTTAGGCTTTGCCGCATCGGATTTCATGTTGATGCCGTCGCGGTTTGAACCCTGCGGACTGCCGCAGATGACCTGTCAGTATTACGGTTCACTGCCGATTGTGCATGATACCGGCGGACTTCACGATACGGTCAATATGCTTTCGGAAGATGGAACTTCCGGCAACGGCATCGTTTTCTGCAATTATGACAGTTACGCTCTGCGCTGGGCGGTGGATGAAGCGATGCGTTTCTACCGCCGTCCGGAGGAGTGGAAACACGGTGTCATCGCCCGGGTGATGAAAGAGGCGCGTTCCCGCTTCAATCACGATGTGACGGCGCAGGGGTATATCAATATTTATGAATCGATGCTGGCACGTCCGTTGGTGATAAATTGAAAAGTGTTTCGACCGGGAACCGCATATCCAACGAACCGCGTTCGCCGTGGGATGACAGTTTTCTTCGTCCATATTACGGAAAACTGGCGGTGCGCCGGGAACAGTGCGCGGCAAAAGAGCGGGAACTCTGTGCGGCAGGTGGCGGAACTCTGGCGGATTTTGCTTTGGCGCATGAATATTTCGGCTTGCACCGTATGGCGGATCGTTGGGTGTTCCGGGAGTATGCGCCCCATGCGGAACAGCTTATTCTTGCCGGGGATTTTTCCAACTGGAACAACGATGAACGTTTCCGCTTGAAAGCTGTCGGCGGCGGTGTTTGGGAGGGGGAGTTCCCGCTGGATGCGATCTCGCACGGAATGAACTATTGTCTGCGGGTGAAGTGGGCGCATGGCGGCGGTGAACGGTTACCTGCATATTTGCGTTATGCCGTTCAGGACGCTGAAACGTTGCGCTTTGCCGCTCAGGTGTGGGAGCCGGAACAGCCGTATCGATTCAAATATCCCTCTCCGGAAGCGGCAGCTCCTCTGATATATGAAGCGCATATCGGTATTGCCACTGAAGAGTATAAAGTCGGCACTTTCTCCGACTTTGCCCGGAACGTTCTGCCGGAGATCGCGCGTAAAGGTTACAACACTGTGCAGTTGATGGGGGTGATGGAACACCCGTATTACGGGAGTTTCGGCTATCATGTCTCCAACTTCTTTGCCGTATCCTCCCGTTTCGGTACGCCGGATGATTTCAAGATGCTGGTGGATGAAGCGCACCGGCTCGGCTTGCGCGTGATAATCGATCTGGTACACTCTCATGCCGTGAAGAACTCCTGTGAAGGATTGGGGGATATCGACGGCTGCCGGGAAACATATTTCCATCCCGGTGAACGCGGGGTGCATGAAGCGTGGGATTCATTGTGCTTTGATTACGGAAAACCTGCGGTATTGAAACTGCTGTTGTCCAACTGCCGTTTTTATCTGGAAGAGTACCGCGTTGACGGCTTCCGTTTTGACGGTGTTACCAGTATGCTGTACAAGCATCACGGTTTGAATAAAGTATTTTCTTCATACGATGATTATTTCAACGATAGCGTTGACATTGATGCATGGAACTATCTGACCCTTGCCAACAAACTTATCCATACTCTGCGCCCGGATGCCGTCACCATTGCCGAAGATGTCAGCGGTATGCCGCTGCTGGCAAACGCGGAAGGGGCGGGATTCGATTACCGGCTGGCGATGGGGATTTCCGACTGCTGGTTCAAACTGCTGGAACTGCCGGATGAAAGCTGGAATATGGCTCAACTCTTTTATGAGTTGACCAACCGGCGGCAGGATGAGCGCACCATCGGTTATGTTGAGTGCCACGATCAGGCGATAGTCGGCGGGCAGAGTGCATTTTTCCGGATGGCGGGTGCGGCGGTCTATGATGCCATGCATTGCGGAGCAGAGAATATCGCTGTGGAACGGGCGGCGGCATTGCATAAGATGATGCGTTTGATAACGGCGGCGTGCTGCGGGCATGGATATTTGAACTTCATGGGCAACGAGTTCGGTCATCCGGAGTGGGTCGATCTGCCCCGGGAGGGGAATTTCTGGAGTTTCCACTATGCGCGGCGGCAGTGGAGTTTGGAGCGGAACGGAAATCTGCGTTACGCGCAGCTCGGTAAGTTTGATAACGCATTTATGAAGATCGTGTCGGATGCCGAATTTTACCGCGCCCGGGTCCAGCTGCTGCGCCTGGATGAGGAGAAAAAGGTTATCGTACTGGAGCGGTGCGACCTGGTGTTCGTATTCAACTTCCACCCGGAAAATTCATATTTTGACTATGAATTTGAAGTACCCTGCGGCAGTTACCGTCAGATATTGGACAGCGATGACGGCACATTCGGAGGGTTTGACCGGCGCGTTGCCGGGCAGGAACATTTTACCCTGCCGCGCCGGGAAGGGGAGTTTTTGTCCCTTTATCTTCCGGCGCGGACAGCGTTGGTGTTGAAGCGTTACTGCAGAACGTAACCGATAGCCGCGTCGAGCAGTCCGAGGGTGTAGAGGTAATCCAGCACCGTGTAGCGTTTACGGATAAGCTGTGCCGTGCGGATACCGTGAACGAACTGTTCTTCATCCAGACCGATTTCGGTGTAATGGACCGGGCTTTCGGCGATACGGAGGAGCTTGACTGCTTCATCGGAGGCAATGAGCTGTACCGGGAGCAGTTTCTGCAATTTTTCCCAGATGGCAAAGAGTTCTTCTCTTCTTTCGGGGGTGGACTCAAATTTTTCCATCGCCAGCTCTTTGATACCGGAACCGTAACAGCCTTTGATAAGGAGCCGGTCGATCTCAGCTTCCCGTTCCGCTTTGGTGAGCAGCGGTTTGGCAAGAGCTTTTGCCGTTTCCAGCGGAGTGTTGATGATGAACTCCATCAGTTTGGTCGAGGCGATGGAACCGATACCGACTTTGAAACCGTGGGAAACTTCTTCGCCGTTGAAGGAGAGGTGTTCCATCTCCCAGATGTGGCTCATCAGATGTTCCGCACCGCTTGCCGGACGGGAATCTTTATAAAGCTGCATGGCGTAACCGGTGTCAGCAAGACCGGCGAAAACCGGCGCAAAATCTTTGGGGTCGGAAAGCCGCTGGCGCAGCGGTTTCTGCACCAGATCCCAGATGTTCTGCGCGATCTTGTCTCTGCCGGCTTCGACGGCAATGATCCAGTCGGCACCGCCGGGGATCTTGGCGAAGAGGTCCGCGTAACCGGAGGCGAACATCTCCGGCGGCGCGGCGTAAAGCACATCCGTATCCACCAGCAAGCCGTAAGGCGCGGGGCAGGGCAGTGTCATTTTGAAACCGTTGCAGGACATCGCACTTCCGGCGGAGGTGTAACCATCAACACTGGATGCCGTGGGAACGCAGCAGTAGGGGACATTGGCGATACCGGAAGCGCGCTTGACGATATCGTTGATAACACCGGAACCGACAGCAAGGGGAACTACATCCGGCTTGGCGGATATCTCTTTTGCCAGCATATCGGAGATGGCACTGTCCGGATGCAGACGGGGAGAACCGGGGAAGATGTAGGGCGGGTACTGGTCGGTGAACTGTTCTGAAGCCTTTTTTCCGGCGGCGGCAAAGGTGTTTTCATCTGCGATGATCCACGGCTTTTTGCCGGGGAACACTTTGGCAACAAAGTCCGCAAGTTCGTTGAGGGCTCCGGAACCCATGGCAAAGGCGGCAGTTTCCATGCCGGCGGGAATGTCTATATACTGCATAGTTTTTCTCCATGTTGTTAAGTAAGATGTTTACTTTTATCTAAAATAGCATGACAACAGAGATAAATCAAGTCATTTTTATGCGGAATACAACTTGAAAATTCAAAGTGACGGTAATATATTAACCGTAATACCGGTTATAAATCATGAAGGTGAATATATGAGCAAGAATGAAGTTACCTGCGAGATCCCCGGCCGTCCGACGGATGCCATTGAGAACAGTTCCACCAATAATGTTAATTGTGAAATTCCCGGCCGTCCGACGGACCCGTTCCGCGATTTGAACGATTTTGTCCCGCAGTGGCGCGCCGGAGACGGCAAACCGTTTGCCGGAAAACTTCCGGAAGTGAACTCCGCTTTGAAGAATATTGACCGCGAAAGTGCGGTGATGCTGACCTTGCCCAAGGCTTTTTTCGCCATCGCCAATGAAGAGGTATGTATCGGGCTGGATAACCTGTTTGTCCTTCACGATAAGAAGCGCGCTCAGGTGAAAGTTTCTTCTCCGGTCGGCAAAGTCGAGGGCAAGTGGTGGCGTTTCACTCCGGATGCTCCCGGACGGTTCCCGTTGAAAGTCGAAGTCAGCGATCTTGCCGGACGTATCCTCGGCAGTGCGGAAACTGAGGTGATCGTTTCCGCTCCGGATGCCGGAAACGAACAGAATATCACCATGATGATGATCGGAGACAGTCTGCTGAGTGGAGCCGTTGCCGCAAAAGAGTTGTTCCGGAGAATGAAAGAACACGGCAATAAAAACTTCCGTCTGATCGGCAGTCACTCCGGCGGCGGACGTCCTTTGGAACTGGATAAAGAGGCGGTGGAAGCCTATGGCGGCTGGCGCTGGGCGACTTTTCAGGAGAAGTGGGATGCGGAAAGCACTGCCTACAACAGTAAGAGCAAATTCATCCGGTTTCAGGAAGACGGTTCAAAAGTGCTGGATTTTCAGGCGTATCTGGATAAATACAATCAGGGTGCCGCCCCGGATATAATTTTGTTTTTCCTCGGATGCAATGATATTGCCGGAGCTATGTCGCACCAGTTCGATGATATGCTTATGGATTCCATCAACTATCGCAAGAAAATGCTCGCCCATATCCGCAGTGTGGCACCTGAAGCATTGATCGGTCTGGTCACTCTGCCGCCAGCCAATTCCCGCGACGCGGCATATCTGGAAAACTACAAAGGCGTGGTCGTGCGCCAGCAGTATATGTTCAACCAGATGGGATATATCCAACAGCTGATGGATGAGTTTCAGGATGATCCGGACTACTCAATCATTCCGCTCTATTTGGGAATCGACAGCGATGCTGATTATCCGGAAAACAACGCCGTCCATCCGACCCCGGAGGGCTACTGCAAGTTCGGCAAGTGTTTTGAAGCGTGGGTCAAATCGCTTTTTTAAGCATTATGATACCAGAGGGGAGTTTGACCGATGCGGGCGTTGAAACCGGAGTTGACAACTCTTGGCAACTTGTTGAAATTTGAGTTTAAAAAATTCTTTTTCGGCGTGAGCAACGGTCAATTTTCCACCTGCTATCCCTATGCCAGGATCGTGTACTCTTTGGGCAGCAGTGAAGCGAGTTTCATGATTGATGGCAAGCAGAAGGTTGACCTTGAGCGTGGTATGTGGATGCTTTTGCCGCCCTTCACAGAAGTGCGGCATCACCACGCGCACCACCGGCAGTTGTCGCTCCACTTCAGTTACTCGCTCTTGCGCGGTATTGAGATTTTGTCTGTTTTTTCTCATATACAGTATGGTTACGCTCCGGAACTTCTGGAGATGATCGAACAAATGGAGCCGGAGGAACCTTTCTGCTTTTTAAACGATGCTGAAATCGTTGTCCGCACCATTTTGAAAAAAATCATGATGCTCCCGGAATTTTCTCTGCGCGGGGAAGGGGATTGGAAACTTTTGCGTTACAACCGTCTGACGGAGTATCTGCACCGGCATTTGAGTTCAAAAGTTACAGTTGCCGATATGGCAAAGGTGATGAATATGAGTGCTCAAGTGTTTGCGCGCAGGTTTGTTGCCGATACCGGGATGACTCCGCGCAAATTCAATGAAAACATCGTCATTGAAGAGGCTATCAAACTGCTGGAAGCGGAGGAGCTTTCCATCAAAGAGATCGCAGAACAGCTTCATTTTTCCAGTGAATACTATTTTTCGCGCTTTTTCAAGCGGAGCATGAATCTTCCTCCGGGGGCGTTCCGGAAAAAGAGGATGCTGGTGTAAAAATACAGAAAAGTATATTTTTTCGTTCCTTTTTTCCATTGTCGTATCGTTGCTTTTGAAGTATATTATGCCTTGTAAACAAAGGAGGCGTTTTATGATAAAGCAGTGGGAAATCGACCGGGAGTATCTGGAACGCAAGTTCACTGACCCGGATTTTTACAATGGCGTTCCGGGAAAATCGCCTGCGGAATTGAAGGAGGAATTGATTTCTCTTTTTGAAAAGACCGAACATTTGCCGCATCCGGTAGCGAAAGCGGAGGCATTTGCTTTGATCGTCAATGAGATGCAAGTTTCAGTCTCTAATTGCGACTATTTTCCTGCGTTCTCCATCTGGGGGAAAAAACTGCTGGCATCCACCCATCAGGCATTGTGGAGGAATGAGATCATTTCTGAAATCTATCCCGGAGAGGATGCCGCTGCTCATGCGGCGATGGCGGAGAGCCGGACGGTGCAGGTGCGATTTGATTATGAACACTCCGTACCGGATTGGGATGCCGTGCTGGAGCTGGGATTTTCCGGATTGCTGGAACGCGCCTGCCGTTATGAAAAAGATAAATCCCCGGAATTCGCCGCTCATCCGGAGTACCGTGATTATTTTGCGGCAATCAAAATCGAGTATCAGGCGATCCTCAAATTGATGGAACGTCTGACCGCCGAAGCGGCAAAACTTCCGGCTCAACCGAAAGGTGCGGCGTTGCATGAGGCACTGCTTCAACTGCAAAAGGGCAGTGCGCGCAACTTCTATGAAGCATTGCTGCAAATCTGGTTGTACTTCCTGTTGTCAGAGTATGTTGACGTTATCCAGACCCGTACCTTCGGCAACCTTGACCGGATACTTTATCCTTATTACAAGCGCGACCTCGACTCCGGCAGATACACTGAAGCGGAAATCCGTTATTTTATACGCAGTTTCATGTATCAGGCAACGGCGATGCATTACACTGTAGGACACCCGTTCTACTTCGGCGGAACCAACGCCGACGGCAGCAGTGCGATCAATGAGTTGTCGTATCTGATTTTGGATGAGTATGATAAAATAGGGATATTTGACCCCAAACTCCAGATAAAAGTTTCAGAAAACACTCCCGTGGATTTTATTGACCGGGCACTGGATATGATCCGGCGCGGACAGAACAGCATTGTTTTTGTCGGCGAACCGTGTATCATCCGGACGATGCTGAAGTACGGTTACTCTCTCCGCGAGGCGCAGACTGCCGATATCAAGGGGTGTTATGAATATTGTGCGCGCGGCGGAGCGGTGGAAACTGCTCCTGTGACGGTCAATGCGGCAAAGGTGCTGGGGCTGGCTTTGCACAACGGGGTTGAAGTTTTGAGCGGCAAACGGATCGGACTTGAAACGGGGGAAGTTTCAACTTTCAAAAATTTCCGGCAGCTTTACCGGGCGTTTCTCCGGCAGCTGTTCTTCATGTTCGACCGGAGTGTGGAGTTTGCCCTGCGCATTGAAAAACATCTGGATACGGTCAAGCCCGCGCCGATGCTCAGTGCCACCTTTGAAGAGAGTTTGCGTCGTGCGGTCGATGGTTACAGCCGGGGGGCGAAGTACAACAACTCCAATGTGTGGCTCTGCGCCCCGGCAACGGCGGCGGATTCGCTGACGATGATCAAGCGTTATGTTTTTGACCGCAAAGAGTTGACGCTTGCGGAATTTACTGCGATACTGGATCGGGATTTTGCCGGAGATGAAGTGTTCCGTCAGCGTTTGCTGCATGACCCGGAAAAGTATGGAAACAATCAGGAGCTTCCTGACCGGATAGCGGTGCATTTTGCCAGTGCCGTTGCCCGCCGTTACAACGGTAAACCCAACTCGCGCGGCGGATTTTTCACAACTGCGCTCCACGCCTCCAACCGTTTTGTCCAGTGGGCGGATCAGGTGGAAGCTACTGCCGACGGCCGTAAACGCGGAGATGAGCTCAGCAAAAATATCACGGCAACGCAGGGATGCTCTTTTAAGGGAGCGACCGCGCTGGTCGCATCGGCACTGAAGTTCGATTCATCGCTCTTTATGGCGGATCTGCCGGTGGATGTGATGCTGCATCCGTCAGAAGTAAAAGGCGATGCCGGAATTGCCGCCATGCGTTCTCTTTTGATGACCTTTATCAAACATTACGGACACGCTCTGCAATTCAATGTGATGGATGTCAACGTGTTGCGAAAGGCTCAGAAGGAGCCGGAGAAATACCGCAACCTTCAGGTGCGTATTTGCGGATGGAACGTCTTGTGGAACTCCATACCGCGCCGGGAACAGGATGCTTATATCAGACAGGCAGAGAGATTATGATTGGTGTTGTCTCATTTTTTGTGAGAAATCTAAACTGCGGCGGCGCCTCGTGGGCAATCTTACCGGCAAATCTGCGGACTCATCTTCAGTCGAGGACAATAGTCCACTCCTTCAGCTTCGCCTTGATTTACCGGCAACCTTGCCGCACGATCCATCCGCCGATTGCAAACGACTGTTTTTATTCTTGACAAATCACAATCTATGTTATATATTTTTAAAGTTTTTAAAGTTTTTAAAGTAATATAAATACAATTTTCTTTCAGAGAATATTCAGTTTCACAAAATTTGGGACATTAACTTATGATTACAGGAACGGTACTGGATTTTGAACACTTTGCCATTCACGATGGCCCGGGTATCCGGATGGTGGTGTTTTTGAAGGGGTGTCCTTTGCGCTGTATCTGGTGTCATACTCCGGAATCACAGCATCGTGAGCAGGAACTGCTTTTTTATGAAGACCGCTGTATCGGCTGCGGCTGTTGCGGAAACGTTTTTGACAAACTGCCGCTGGCATCTCCGTCACAGGAACAACTGGATGCAGTTTCGCGTTGTCCGGTGCGGGCGGTTTCTGTTGCGGGGAAAGAGATGACGGTCGATGCTGTTGCTGCCGAACTGGAAAAAGAGATCATGTTTTTCAATGAAAGCGGCGGCGGTTTGACCATCTCCGGCGGAGAACCGCTCTTTCAGTTTGAGTTCACTTTGGAGTTGGCAAAGCGCGCAAAAGAGCGCGGCATCGGATGTTGTATCGAAACGTGCGGTTATGGCAGATTTGAACTTCTTGAACAGCTCATACCGTATACCGATATTTTCCTTTTTGATTACAAGGCAACAGCTCCCGAGCTTCACCGGAAACTTACCGGCGTGGATAATTTTCTTATCTTGGAAAATCTGCGGAAACTCAACGCATCAGGCGCAAAGATCATTTTGCGCTGTCCGCTTGTTCCCGGTGTCAACGATCAGGAGGAGCATTTGTGTGCCATTGCAAATATTGCCAATGAACTTGAGCATGTTGAAGCCATTCACATTGAACCCTATCACCCGATGGCACGGGGAAAATATCAAGCATTGAAACGCAGTTGTTCCGGGATTCCGGAGGAGTTCCCTTCTGCTGACACGATAGAACACTGGAAGGCTGTTATCTCCGCGCACACCGGAAAGATGGTGCTTATCCCCTGAGTCAGTTTTCCGGCGTTTCCGGCAGCAGTTTTTTCGGAGAACCGGAGAGGATGCGGGATGGGGACGAGCCGAATCTGGCGGCAAACGCGGTGGCAAAATATTCCGGGGAGGAAAAGCCGCACATATCAGCGACCTCTTTGACCAGATAACGGCGGCTTTCCAGAAGTTCCATTGCCTTTTGCATCCGGCACACGTTGAGAAATTCCGACGGCGTGAGCTGGAACTCTTTTTTGAAATCCCGGCACAACGTGACAGAGTGGACATTGAGCATATCGGCAAGTTTGGCGATACTGAATGCATGGGAATCAAACTCTTTTTCAATGATACCGCGGGCCTCCTGGGCGAGCGTTTGTTCCATCCGGGGGGTGTTATCCTGCGGGGGAGAGGCGATTTTGAAGAGGATATCCATGCCGATCTTCAAGACATCTATTCTCCGGTTCGGGGGGGAATTGCGCACTTCCGAGATGAGCTGTTGAAACGTTTCATCCGGCGGCGGTCCGCAAAATCTTTTTCCGGCGTTGATGTCGAGCGCATAAAAAAGCGGTTCCAGCGCAGCCCCGTATAACGCCATCCAGTAATAGAGCATGCCCTCCTGCAGTGGCCGGTAGTCGATAATAGAACCGGGCGGATAGTACCATACTTCGCCGGGAGAAAGCGTGTAACGGCGTTTGTTGAGTGTGAAAGAGGCTCTTCCTTCGATGCACCAGTAGAGACAGCCGAACTTGATCAGGCGCGGTTTTTCGTGAAAGTTGCTGTCGGCACGGGTATAACCGATGGAACGGACGAAAAGTTTGTCAGTTCCGTCCCCGGACTTGTTTTCCCGGAAAATTTGCGAGTAAGCACTGTGTCTGAATGTTCTCATGCAGCATCGCTCCTGTTTGGTTGCTTTGATTAATATACATATTTTTTTTACAAAATCAAGCGTAGTTTGTTTGATATTTCAATATTGATGCATTTTTTTTGAAGGTTGTGTGTATTGGCGAATGCCTTCTCTTTGGTTATACTGTATGGTAACAAAGATAAACTGCGGAGAAACACCATGCTGAAAATCGATCGTTACATTGCAAAATCCGGATATGACCGCATCCGCTGTCATGCCAATCCGGTGGCACTGCCGCTGGGGGATGGGGTTTTGATGTTGACGCAAAAATTATTGATTTCGGCGATAGACTGTTTTTCTGAAGTTTCGTATTTTACAAGTTCCGATGGCGGGGAGAGTTGGGGAGCTTCCGAAGCGGTACCGGTTCTGCCGGATGTTACTGCTGCCGACGGTTCGCGCGAAGGGTACAATGTGTCCGTGCTTCATTACTTCCGGGAAGATGGAAGTGTGTTGGTCATGGTTACGACCTATAATTATAATGTGTTGAACAAACTTGACCGCGCTTTGCCGCAGCAGGTGAAATATTTTTACTTTTACCCGGAGGAAAAGCGTTGGAGTACGCCTCAACTTCTGCCATTGCCCGCCCCGGAGGGGGCGGGGGTACTGGCGGTGAACGCACAGTTGACGATGCTGGATAATGGCGACTTTCTGCTGCCGTACAGTGTGAACAATTCCGGGTTTACGGCGAAGATCGCCCGTATCCGCCGGAGTGGGGACGGCTCTTTATCTGTTGTGGATGAGAGCCGGGAGTTTTGTTGTGATGCCGGACGCGGGGTGCTGGAACCGTCGCTGTGTTTTTTTGAAGGAAAATATTATCTCTCTTTGCGCAACGATGAATCCGGAATGGTGGCGTGTTCGGAGGATTGGCACGATTTTTCAGAGTTGAAAAAATGGTGTTTTTCCGATGGCAGCTGGCTGGGAAACTGCAATACGATGACCCGGCTGCTGGGGATCAAAGGAAAACTTTATCTGGTCTACACCCGGCAAGGGTTGAACAACGACCACGTTTTCCGCAACCGTGCGCCGCTGCTGATCGGGCAGGTGGATACGGCAACTCTGACCGTTATCCGGGCGAGTGAGCAGGTCGTGGTGCCGGAACATGGCGCGCGGTTGGGAAATTTTACTGCGGTTTCGCAAAATGAAAATCAAGCCTATGTGTCAGTTGCGGAATGGATGCAGACTTTGGAACCGGAGTGGTTCGATTGCAAAAAATGTGAAGAATACGGTGCTGATAACCGTATCTGGTATGTGATATTGAAGTGAAATCGGAGGGAAATATGATAGATTTGACTTTGAAAAACAAACTTGCCGGAAAGGATATACTTTTCGGCACCCACACCGGGCTGAACAACGCGGTATTGACCGAGATCATGGCTGGTGTCGGCTACGATTATTTATGGATAGATACGGAACACGCCGCCGTGGACTACCAGGAACTGGTGCAGATGATCGGCAATTCTTGGAACGCCGGAACTCCGCCGCTGGTCCGGGTAACGATGGATGACCGCAACCACATCAAAAAGGTGTTGGAAATGGGACCTGCCGGAATAATTTTCCCGATGATCGACACGCCGGAAGAGGCGGAACGGGCGGTGAAATATACCCTTTATCCGCCGGATGGTGTGCGCGGTTTCGGTCCCCAGCGGGCGGTGCGTTACGGTTTGGATGATGAGTTTGAATTTTTGAAAGCGGCAAATAAGGCGTTGTGCCGTTTCGTTCAGATCGAATCGCCGGAAGCGGTGGATAATCTTCCCGAGATGGTGAAAAATCCCTGGATAGATGGTTTCATCATCGGCCCTTGTGACCTTTCCTGCCGCGCCGGATGCACCGGGGAGGTTTACGGTGAAAAAGTAGCGCAGCTGGTGCGCCGGGCGGCAGAAGTGGTCACTTCCGCCGGAAAACGGCTGGGCGTTTCCATGGGTTCTGTTACGCCTGAACAGCGGCAGCACTGGCTGGATCTGGGGATAACGATGATCTCCACCGGAAACGATTACACTTATGTCCTCCGGGGAGCACAGCGTAATCTGGAAATCCTGCGCGGCAAAAACTGAACAAACAATGCATTATAATTACATATTGCCGCATTATTTTTACAGGTCGTTGTAATTGAATCGCTTTTATATTGGTGCTACATTAAAACAAATGGTGAAGTTTGTATAACACTTTCAATATCAAAATATCAATGGAGGTTTTTATGAAAAAATCAACAACCGTTTTCAATTCCGGGGCAGTTTCCGCCAGCTGGCGGGTGAAACAGGGTTTCACCCTTATCGAACTGCTTGTCGTTATCGCCATTATCGCCATTCTGGCGGCCATCTTGCTGCCCTCTTTGCAGCAGGCACGCGCCCGTGGCAGATCGGCATCCTGCCTCAGCAATCAGAAGCAGTTCGGTTCGGCGATGAATATGTATATCCCGGACAATGACGGATATCTTCCGCCGTTCCACGAAGGTTACGAAGATGGCGAGATCCCCGCACCGTCAAGTTTTGCCAAACTTGCCACTTATATGAATATCTCTTTGGACACGGTAGGACCGGAAATTGCTTACTGTCCGGATGCTCAATACCTGCGTACCCGGGATGTTGAATATAGTTTTGCGCTTTCTTCTCCCTCGTCCCGTTCGAGTTATCTCTGGAACTTGTACGGCGGTTATCTCAAGCCGAATTCATCCACCTGGTGTCATTCGCTGAAAGCCAACCGGATCAAACATCCCAGCCGCTTTGTTCTCCTTGCCGAGCATGACGGCAAGCACAATCAATCCGGTGCCAACGCCGCTAAAACAGTCTTCAACTGGAGCAACGCCCCCGGTCCCAATAAAGATCAGGGTTTGGACGTCGACATCCATCTCAAACGCTTTTTCAACGCGCTGCACGGCGACGGACACGCTGCACAAATGGAGATCCCGCTGGCGGATTTCCACGATGCAAATTCCAAAACTGCCGAAAAATATCTCTATGTATTCTATCCGCAGGGCGACCCCAAAATCTACGAATAATAAAAGGACAATGATATGAAAAAGTTTGTATTCTCATTTCTGTTGCTGTTGAGCTGTTTCGCTGTTTCAGCGGCAACGGTGGTCAAGGGCGGAAAAATGCTTTTTCACGGCATCGTCACTCCGGACAAACCGGTCCCGACTGTTGCTTTTGCTGCCCGCGAACTTGCTTATCACTTCAAACGTGCCACCGGAGCAAAACTGCCCATCATCACCGAAGCACAGCGTAAAGCCGGTGAGCAATACTTCTTCCTCGGTAACTGCAAAACCAATGCCGTGTTGAATCCCGATAAAATGGCGTGGCAGCATGGTATCATCAAAATCAACAAGAACAGCATCCAGATCGCCGGATTTGACGGCGATAAAAGAATGTTTTACGATACCAACAGCAACGGTACTCTGTTTGCCGTGTACGAATTTTTGGAAAAGTACCTGCATGTCCGCTGGATCTGGCCGGGAAAGGATGGTGAAGTCATTCCCCGCTGCCGCACCCTTGTCATCAAAAACGGTTCATTTGTTGTCCGTCCGACACTTTTGTCCAGTGACTTCCGCAGTAATCCCGACCGCCGTCAGGGTATCAAAGGTTGGTCATCACTCAAGGCTCAGGCGCGTTATTTCAGCACGGAACGCATCTGGCTGTACCGTCACCGGTTCGTCCGTGACCGGCGGTTTATGGGCGGACACGCTTTTTCCAACTATTATAAGACTTACAGCAAGACCCATCCGGAGTTTTTCAGCTTGCTCCCCAATGGCAAACGCACCCTCAGTCCCTACAAAGGAACCAAGACCCACTATGCCAGTACTTGCGTTACCAACGAGACGTTTATCAAAACTGTCATTGCCAACTGGGCGAAAAATCCGTCTCAGCTCCTCAATTTGAACGAAAATGATACCGCAGGTGAATGTGTCTGCGACAACTGTTTGACTGCTGACAGATCTCCCATTCCCAACGCAAAACGCCGCGCCGCCGCCAAAAAAGCCTTTGACAGCGGTAAGAATGTGAAACTCTGGGCGTATGCGCTCGGTTCACTTTCCAACCGGTACTGCCAGTTCATCATTACCGCTCAGAAAGAAGCGGACAAAATCAATCCCGATCACCTGATTTCCGGGTTGATCTATGCCAATTACAGCGAACCGCCCACCGGCAATGTCAAACTCAACCGCCGCATCCACCTCCGCTTCTGCCCGCCGGTGATGTATCCCTTTACCAAAGAAAAGATCGCCGACTACAAACGGATATGGGGCGGATGGGCGAAAACCGGAGCCAGTTTGCAGTTCCGTCCCAACTTCACCTGGAGCGGTCACTATTTTCCGGTACAGTATCATAAAGAGTTCTATGATATGTACACCTTCGCCTACAAAAACAATATGTCCTCAAGCGATATGGATCGCCTTACCGGACAGTATATGGTACAGGGACTGGTCAACTATGTGATCGTTTCGCTCAACCACCGTCCCGATGCGCCGCTTGCCCAATTGGAAGATGAGTTCTACTCCTTCTTCGGTGCGGCAAAAGAGCAGGTGAAAAAATATTTTGAATATGTGACCGAAATTACGATGGTCAAAGGTTTCCCCGAGGGAACGCTTGCCGGAAACGATATTGAAGGGGGAATGAAACCTGCGCGTTACATGATTTACGCCGGAGACACCATGTTCACGCCCGAAGTTATGGCAAGGTGTTATCAGCTGGTCGATGATGCCACCAAAGCTCCCGGATTGGATAAACTGTCTGCCCGCAGAGTGAATATGCTTCACCTCGGCTTGAAGCAGATGGAACTGGCGATGAAGGTGCAGAAAGTCTACCGTAAATGTCAGGCGGGTGCGCCGTTGAGTGAGTTTGACAAAGCGTATGCCGAACTGCAGGAGTTCCGCAAGGAGATTGAACCGACCTTCCTTACCGACATGGGCAGACTTTACTATTACGACAATCTTGCATGGCTCAAGCCCATCAGAGAGAAAACTTACCGTAAGAAGTAATCGAACATTCGGCAGCGACCTTGCCTCACACTGCATTCAGTTGTTTGTTGCGGATGGGACGCGGCTTATGGCTGCCGCCAGTTCTGACAGCCACTTGAGTGCATGCCGGTCTGTACGGATGTGTACTGTGAAAAAAATAAATTAAAAAAAAGGCTGTTGTTCACCT
The DNA here is from genome assembly GCA_017508135.1 of Lentisphaeria bacterium. Taxonomy (GTDB): domain Bacteria; phylum Verrucomicrobiota; class Lentisphaeria; order Victivallales; family Victivallaceae; genus UBA1784. Next base: position 69,734 of record JAFVZN010000019.1, read on the forward strand.
TTTTCGAGGTTTGGCAACAGCCCTTTTTTTTGATCGCTTTCCACGAACCGTATCTGTTCGGGGATAAGCAAAGGATCCTTACCGCATGAAGCCGGTCAAATCCTGCACCTGACCATCTTCGATGGAGGTGAATACCGCGTCTCCAACGCTGATCGCACGCAGTCCGTCTGCAGACTTGGCGAGGATGTCGAACTTGCGATCAGGATCTTCTCCGAGGAAGATGTCTTCGAGAATGAGCGGGTCGCCGCCGCCGTGACCGCCTTCTCCGGCGGGAACGTGGATGCGTTCACGTCCTTCGAAGATGGGATAGTAGTCGATGTAACGCATACCGTTTTCATTGGTGGAGGGCAAACCTTTACCGCCGGCTCCGCCGAACTCTTTGGTTTCCAGACGGCCGCGGGTACCGTTGATCGCAAGGTGATAACCTTCATACGGCGTGGAGAAGTTCGCCGAGTAGTTCAACAACGCTCCGTTGCGGTATTTGACGTTGACCACGAAGGTGTCGTAGATATTGATCTCAGAATCAAAGATACACATATCAGGACGGTATTCGCTGAACTGTTTGACCTTGGTTTCGTAAGCATTGATGTGGTCATCTGCAACGAAGATGGTGGAGTTACGGGTCGCCCACCGTTTCTTATACGCACACTTGAGCAATTCCGGGCAGTCGTTGCAATGGCGGCCTTCTTTCTTGGAGGGGTTGAATTCTCCGTTGGGACCGTAGTGGTTCAGCGCGCCGAACGCGTGGACGTATTCCGGAATACCATCGATCCACCAGCTGACAAGGTCGAAGTGGTGGCTGGATTTGTGGATGGAGAGACTTCCGGAGTTTTCGCGCATACGGTTCCAGCGGTTGAAGTAGCTGGAGCCGTGTTTGATATCGATGTACCAGGTCAAATCGACGTGGGTGACCCGACCGATCTTGCCGTCGACGATCAATTCACGCAGCTTGCGGTGAATGGGGTTGTAGCGGTAGTTGAAGGTACAGATAAGTTTGCCTTTGGATTTATCTTCGGCTTCGACAACGCGCCGGGCATCGGCGATGTTGGTGGTCATCGGCTTTTCACTGATGACATCGAGACCGAGCTCCAGACCGCGGACGATGTAGTCAACATGGTGGCAGTCTTTGCAGACAACGAGAACGGCATCGACCTTCTGTTCTTCGATCATGCGGTCAAAGACCTCTTTCCAATTTTCGAGGGTGACAGTGTATTCGGCGATATTCTTGCCGACCACTTCCGGAACCAGATCTTTGCAAACCTGGAAACGCAGCGGGTCGATATCCAGCATGGCAACCAGTTCAGCGCAGTGGCTGAAGCTCTGCATCATAGGACGGATGTACATACCAATCGCGCGTGCAGAAACACCGCAAACAGCATACCGTTTTTTTGTCATTCTAATTACTCCTTGACAAATTTGTTGTTTTTCACCGCCGACACCGCCGCCGGTGACAATCACACTGCCGGATCATGGCAGCATCAATAAATTATAACACTATTCCTCCGGAACTGCTCCGGACTGTCATCGCCGAATAATATACATTAAAAACCGCAAATTACAAGCAACTTACACCGTTATTTCCGCAAAATTGGCATTTCGATATATTTTTTTGTCAATTCAGCACATCACCGGATAAAGATACTGGACTGCGCTTTATTGCAACTCCGTTCCTCCCTCTGCTCAAAAACAGCGTATACAGACAACTCTTGCGTGTTTATCGCCCCGGGTTTCCGTTATTTCCAGCGTTATCTCAGCACACTTCACCGCCTCCGGCAGCACCACGCGGACAAACCGCCGGGAATTATCATCACAACGGAATATCTCTTTCCCGTCCGCCTTCAAACAGAAACCTTTCACACACTCCGGCGCGATGCGGTCGAGGTCGATGCGGTCAAGGTTGGTATCGAACGTTATGTCGATTTCCCGCACTTCCACTTCTTCGTTCCACGTCAATGTCAACGCTTCACTGCTGCTGATAACCTCCGACATCCAGAGCGACGGAGCTTCGGCGGTACTGCGCCCGTTATCATTCACCACCCGCGCGGGGGTATACGGATACTGCATGGGCTGAAATTCCACCGCAAAGTGTTCGTAATTGAGATAACACCCGTCAAGTTTGCGTTCAAATCCCGGCAGATGCTGCGATGAAACTCCCACGGAAACCTGTGCTTCATCATCAAAGATCATCGCATAACTTCCTCCGGCCAGGTCGATGTCGAAGTCGAACTCCGCGACCTTATCCTCCGGCAGCACCCGGCACCTGGCAACGGCGATATCCTCTGCGGCAAAAAATCCATTCCGTATCCGGAGTGTCAACTCTTTTTCCTCTCCGGAATCGTTGCACACCGCCACGCGTATCTTTTCCAGATGCTGACCATCCCAGACGAAATTCATTCCGAGCCGCCGGTCTTCCGGTGCCACGTCGCAGGGATCAAACTTCTTTGTCGGCGTATCGATCGCCACCAGCGGCACAAAGCGTTCAACATCTTCCATAACAAGCGCAAACGTACTGGTAGCTGAAACCTTTGCCGTTTTCGCCAGATCATCACTCAGCTTCACCGGGAAACCGGGAATACAGCCGTCACGCTTCTGCAACAGCTGCCGCAGTTCACCGATATGCTGCTGATAAAGTTCCCGCGGCGTACATCCATATTTTTTCAACAGTGCCGCCGCCGTTCCCACCGCCTGTCCGGTAAGTCCGCACGTTGCAATAAGCCGCGTGGAACCCAGTGCCACATGAGTGACACTGATATCACGTCCCGCCATCATCAAGTTGCTGATATTGCGCGAGTACAGTGAACGGAAAGGTATCGGGAACGTCCCCGGGAAGATGAACGGCGGCGTACTGCCCGGATGTCCTTTTCCGAACACTCCTTCCGGAGGATGGATATCAATGGGCCAGCCGCCGTACGCTACGGCATCCGGAAACTCCGGATGTTCCAGCAAATCGCTCTGGTGCATGATATAATCGCCCATAAAACGGCGGGATTCCCGCTTGCCGCCGACCGGCGCGACCCAGGAAACAGCATAATTTTCCGCTCCGTGATCGCCGCCGTTCTTCACATGATCCCACATTCCGAAGAGGACACTGCGCAAGACTTTATAAATTTCTTCATTATCGGTGACGGTATTGACTTCTCCGCCATATTCCAGCCACCAGTACCCGCTGGTCGGATTATTGTGCATCCGGAACGGCAGATCGTCGTCACTGTTGATCTTGTATGCCCACTCCGGAGCTTCAAACTTGATGGGATGCCCGACATCTTCCGCCCGGAAGCTGATACTGGTTCCCATGGTCTTCATATCCGGTTCTTCCGGAGCCAGAGATTCATTGAATTCCGCCTTGCCCTCGCGCCCCATGCGGAAATCGGCTCCGGCACGGTATCCGAGTACACCATCGCCGGTGGCATCGACGAAGTTGTCGGCATAAACCGTGTATTCCAGTTCACTGCCGCTCTGCCGCGCGTAAACACAAATGATTTTACCGTTTTCACATTTGCAGTCATAAAGCGCAGTATTCATCAGCAAGGTGATGTTGCTCTCTGTTTCGACAAAATCCCGCAGCGACAAACTCCAGTGATTGCGCCAGCCGTTGACATAACGCCGGGAGTGAAAGTTCCGCAGTTCCTCCACCAGTCCAGCTTCGCGCGCGTTGCGGTTGCAGTAGTTATACGCACCGCACATCATCTTTCCGGTACCGTCACTGCACTCACTGCCGGACGGTCCGCCCAATACCGGGCGATCCTGGATAAGAACAGTCTTCACCCCTTCCCGGGCAGCGGCAACCGCCGCAAGCACACCGGCGACACCGCCGCCTGCGACAACCAGATCAACTCTAATCTCCCGCTGAAAATCCTTGCGGTCTTGCTCGGTTCTGTACATAAAAAAATCCTCATTTAAGCCTGTTAAAAAAAACTCCGTCGCAACGGAGTTAAAGCAGTACGCTTGCCAGTTTCGGGAAGTCGCGGTAATCAGTGACTTCGATACAATCGACACCGCCGATTTTTACATGGGAATCGTTACCGCCTTCGCCGAAATCATCACCGAAATAAACAGCTTCATCCAGCGTGTAACCAACTTTTTCGCAAAAGCGTTTCAAGGCAAAAAATTTGTTGCACTCGCCCTGAGTCAGATCGAAACTTGACGAACCGCCGATAAATACGTTCCACGAATCAAAAACCTCGCAGACCCGCTGATAAATCTTCCTCCGTTTGCTCCGGTCCGGGTCAAAGGCAAGTTTTTCTTCCAGCGGTGCCGCCGTTCCCAGCAGGGGGAATGTCACCACCCCGGAGGCGTGGAATTCGACATTTTCGCCGTAAAACTTTTCGTATCCGAACTCCTGCCGCAGTTGGGTGACTGCCGCATCCACCCACGTCCAATCGACCGTTGAAGTCAAACTTTCAACTATCTCAAACTTTCCGTTGCACACCACAGCGTGCTGCATACCGTAGTTGCCGATGATCTCGATGGGGAACTCCCCCATCTGCTTGTAAATACGTTCACAGCTTCCCGCTCCGAGCATCAGCAGATGATACTTTTCCGCCAATGCGTTCAGTGTATTCCGGTTCTCCGCACCCAGAGTGGATTTATGCTGGGTCAGCGTTCCATCCAGATCGAACGCGATCAATTTCTTCAATGCCATCTCACTTATCTTCCTTCAAACGCTGAACATCCTGTTCCGCAAATTCGATGACCTGATTGAATTTCTCAGCGTTGCTGCTGTCAGCTTCGACCAGAGTTTTGTGTGCATCGACCACCGTTTGCGCGGTGTCAAGCAGTGTATTCCTGCCGGAAAATTCGACAACGGAACCGGTTCCGGCAGCAGCATTTTCCCCACCGGAAACAAACTTGAACAACTTGGCAACACCGAGGTCACGCAGCAATTTATTCAGCTGTGCAGAGGCGTTGATAAGCATGATCTGGGGAGAATTGCTCTTGCGCAGTTTCAACGCCAGCATGGTCAACACTCCCATAAAGGTGCTGTCCATCGTTTCACAATACTCCATATCGAACTGTATCCAGTTGCCGGGAACCAGCTTTTCAGCCAGCTCCCGCAGCGGAACCGCATAATCAAAATTTGCCCGTCCGGAAACTTCGATCAGATATCCCTTGTCCATCGCGGTTATTTTAAGATCTTCAGCTTTCATAACAGATCCCTCCCCGGAAATTACTTAAGCGCGGCTTCACCGATGACCGCCTTGATCCGGCGGACACCGCGGCTGGAACTTTCTTCTTTCAAAATCTTGAAGTGAACCAGATCACCGGTATTTTCTGCATGAGGACCGCCGCAAATTTCCTTGCTGACATCCCCCATGGTGTAGACTTTGACGATTTCGCCGTACTTGTTGCCGAAAAGTCCCATGGCTCCGGCATCGCGCGCCTCTTCCACACTCATTTCTTCACAAACGATGGGAAGTTTGCGTTCGATCGCGGCGTTGACCATATCTTCCGCCGCCTTAAGCTGTTCGGGGGTGACTTTGTCCGGATGCGAGAAGTCGAAACGGAGGCGTTCAGCGGTGATGTTGGAACCACGCTGTTCCACATGGTCACCGAGGATCTTACGCAGAGCCGCCTGGAGCAGGTGGGTGGCAGAGTGAAGTTTTGCCGTCTCCACGGAATTGTCCGCAAGTCCGCCTTTGAACTTCTGCTCCGCACCGGCACGGGACTGTTCCTGATGTTTGACGTATGCCGCATTGAAACCTTCGACATCGACATCAAAACCCTGTTCTTTTGCCATTTCCACGGTAAGTTCAAGCGGGAAGCCGTAGGTTTCGTAGAGGTTGAAGGCGTTCTTGCCGCTGATGACTTTGCGGGCGATATGCGGCGGGACCCGGTCGATAAGTTTCTGGAACTCTTTCGTACCGTTTTCCAGAGTGGAGGCGAACTGCTTTTCTTCGCGTTCCAGTTCGCTGTAAATCATTTCGGCATTGGCGGAAAGTTCCGGATAAAATTCTCCGAACTGTCCGACAATGACCTTGGCGATCCGTCCGGCAAAGACATCGGTGATACCCAATTTACGTCCTTCACGGATGGCACGGCGGATCAGGCGGCGCAGCACATAAGGCTGATCTACGCGGCCCGGAGTGATACCGTCACCGATGATAAAGGTCGCCGCCCGCAGGTGGTCAACGATAATACGTTCAGAAGCGGAACGCTCATTGGCGGGAACAGAAGCCACACCGCGAACGGCATCCAATTCCGCAAAGAGCGGAGCAAAGATCTCAGTTTCATAGCAGCTGGGCTTGCCCTGCAGAACCGCAGTCACACGTTCCAGCCCCATGCCGGTATCGACGTTGCGCTGGGCAAGAGGTTCAAAGGTGCCGTCAGCGGTCTTGTTGTACTGCATAAAGACATCGTTCCAGATTTCGACCCACAGTTTGTTTTCGGGATCAAACACCTCCGGAGCCGGCTGGGGGCCAGTCCAGTAGAACATCTCCGTATCCGGACCGCACGGACCGGTAGTTCCTGCCGGTCCCCACCAGTTATCTTTCTTGCCCAGCTTGGCGATACGTTCAGCGGGGATACCCAATTTGTTCCAGATGTGCCAGGCTTCATCGTCAAAAGGACAATCATCGTCACCGGCAAAGACCGTCACCGCCAGCTGAGAAAGCGGAATACCCAGCTCCTGAGTAAGGAAACGGAAGCTGAAATTGATCGCTTCCTCTTTGAAATAATCGCCCAAAGACCAGTTTCCGAGCATTTCAAAGAAGGTAAGATGCACGGGATCACCGACTTCGTCGATATCACCGGTACGGATACACTTCTGGCAGTCGGTCAGCCGCCGACCGGCAGGATGTTTGGCTCCCTGAAGATAAGGCACCAGCGGATGCATTCCGGCGGTGGTAAAAAGACAGGTCGGATCATTATCCGGAATCAGCGATGCGCTCTTGATTTGAGCGTGACCGTTGCTCTTGAAAAATTCAATAAATTTGACTCTGAGTTCATTGGCAGTCATAAAACACCTCCATTTTTGTTAATTACAAATCTTATCCGGTAAAATGTACCCCGGAAAACTGAATTTTTCAAGTGCTTTTCCAAGAAACAATCAAAAAAAGCACAGTATTGTTTCACAGATATCCCATGATTTTTCAAAAACAGTGTTTTTTATCACTGTTTGCGCAGAGAAATTTCTGATTTTCAAAAAGTAATTTTGTCAGATTTTGCAAAGATCGCACAACGGAGGGCGTGGTCTCCGGAAAATCGACTGCAACCGTCGAGTGCGAAGCACGAGCGGCGAGGCGGCTCTCCCGCCGCCGCAGGGAGATTTTTTGTGTAAACAAACAACTACCA
>JAFVZN010000020.1 GCA_017508135.1 Lentisphaeria bacterium
GCTCGTGCTTCGCACTCGACGGTTGCAGTCGATTTTCCGGAGACCACGCCCTCCGTCATTCCGGGCGGCTTACGCCGTCCTCATAACTGCGGGTAAGGTAGTTTTAACGTAGTACACCTTGTCCCGGCGGAGCTAAAGCGGAGACGGATCCAGCGTTGCCGGTGCTACTTGACGTCGACCTTGCCTCACACTGCATCCGCCGCTTGCAGCAGAGCTTTCTTTTTGCCGTATTGACAAAACACCCTGTCCATGATATATTTTATCAACGGCGATAAAAGTTGTCATAAATCCGGATGCCGAAGTTTCACAAAATTTGGGACATTACCAAAAAAATACTCCGGCGTTTTTGCCAGAGTATAAGCATGACCGGCGGTCTCTTGATATCAGTTTTTCTTCTTTACTGAAAATCCGAAATCTCCTGCCTTTGCTCCCAGAGCGTAATAACTTCCGTGAGCGTAGCCCAGAATGTCGGCTTTTTCGATCTCAAATTTGCCCTGAGCATTTATAAGTTCGCTGTCAGCCTGAACGGCAACGATTTCACCTACATACATGATGTGAGAACCAAGTTTCAGCGAATGGTTCACCCGGCACTCCAATGCCAGCGGGCACTCATCCACGATGGGGGCGGAAACTTTACTTCCCGGTACCGCTGTAAGATTTGCCGATTTGAACTTATCCACATTTCTGCCGGAAACCATTCCGCAGTAATCCACCATCTCCGCCATGCTGACGGTCGGAATGTTTACCGTAAACTCTCCCGTGCTTTCGATCAAGCCCCGGGAATAACGTTCCGGACGGATGCTGACGCTTATCATCGGAGGATTGGAACACACGATACCGGCCCAGGCAACGGTTATGAGGTTGTATTTGAAATCAGTTCCGTTTCCGCATCCGACCAACACTGCCGGGACGGGGGCAAGCTGGGTGCCGCCATGCCAAATCGTTTTGCGCGCCATCAATTTTTCTCCTGTGCTAAAGTAAGTTGAGTATATTTTCGGCTGCCGTCCGGAGAAATTACCGGAAGTTCACCGTCGATTTTTCCTGAATGTTTCTTTAATGCAAACTTTATTGCCGGAATGTGAACCTGATTTTTTACATCGCTGTTTTTGATTTTGATATTGCCCAACGGCAAATCGGTTTTGCCTGTTACGATGATCGGCACTTCCGGATTGCCATCTTTGGGTGTAAAACCGGTATTGGTGATCTGCAAGTCGATTTGCGGCATCTGAGCGGCAAAATCTTCCAGCAGCAGTGAACTGCTTTTGCTGTTGGCAAAGAGGCAGTTTTCAACAAAGACCGTTCCTTTGAACAATGTTCCGTCAAGTTTCACATCAATACCGCTGTTGTTGAAAAAGCGGCAATTCCGGATATTCAACCGCATGTGGCGCGGTTTGCTCCCTTTTTTCGGTTGCGGCATGGGGGCAACTTTCTTCTTGCGCGTCAGCATCAGCCCGGAGGTGCTGTTGAAAAATTCGCAGTTGTCCAGCGTTATATAGGGCAGCTGCCCGTACCCATCGGAAATCAACGAGATACCGGTTCCTTTGATGTTGCGGAACTGAATATCGCCGAAGTTGTTCCAACTGCCGCCGGTATTGACGACTCCGGATTTCAAGTTGTCAAAAGCGGTACGCTGAAATTTGATGCTGTAACAATTGTCCAGTTCGGCTCCGATACTGCCGTCGCCGGTGATTTTACCGTTCCGGATGGAGATGTTGTTGGAACTGTAAAAATAAAACACCGGTCTCCCCGGCAAGCCGGTGATGGTCGTGTTCTCCTGAAGATTGATATTCACCCGGGCGACCCGGATACCGTTGAACAGCCCCGGCAGCGGGCGGGATTTTTTATGTTTCGGCGCGGACGGAGTCACCCCCGGAACAGCTTTGATCGCCGCGCCGCTGCACACATTTATGGTCAGATTGTTGCGCAGGGCAACCGGACGGAGGTTATAGGTCATCGGCAGGTCGAAGACGATCCGGCGCGCTCCGGAACGGACAGCCTGAACAAACGCAGGCGTGGCATCTTTGGCGTCGGGAGAGAATTGGGATAAATTCACACTCTCCGGAGCTTTCTGCTTGCGCGGCGGTTGTTTCTTTCCGTTCTTTTTTGCCGGAATATTTTTCTTCACCGTTGTCTGCTGTTTCGGGGCTTCCGGCGCAGCGGCAGCACTGAATGCCACTGCCGCTGACAAAAGAACAAATCCTGCAAATTTCATTAATAACACCCTTATCCTTAACACTCGGCTGTATTTTTTTACTGATTCTCCACAACGGCATGGAGCAGCTTATTCAGCATCTCCGGCGAAAAATCGGCGCGTTTGCTCAACAAACCGATGACTTGTGCCGGGTCAGTGTACTTTCCTCCCGGAATGACCAGCATCTCCACATGACCGTCCGCAAAGAGAACGATGGCGTGTTTTTTGTGATTGCCCGGTTTCTCAAAAACGACCGGCACCGCAGAGGGGTTCTTGATTTTGGCTGCTGAATCCAGCGCGCCGCCGATATAGATGTAGGGACACGCGGAAGTCAATTTCGCTGGCGGATACAGGATAGGCGATGACGGACATGAAAACGCTTTCATATCAGTAAGATACTCTTTGTCGATCAACAGCTGCAATCCGCGATGACCGTTGGGGGCAGGGTACTTTTCATTGTTGTCTTGTGCGTACATCATAAGAGCAAGACCGATCTGCTTCAAATTGGATACACAAACCGCCATCCGGGCGCGTTCCCGCGCCGCATTGAGTGCCGGGAGCATAATACCGCCAAACATGGCAATAACACCTTTCCCGGCGGCGGAGGTGAGAGAGAAGTCCGCCGCCGCGACCGAATAAATACCTTCCGGCTGACGCTGGAAGATCCCCAGCATGGAAAACGGCTTCAGATCGACGACAGCTTTCACCTGCGGCGGCATCATTGCTCTGGCAGTCTGCACTATTTGCGAATGGCCATTCATAAGGAAGTAACCGTTTCCGGCACTTCCGGTTCGGGAAATGTAGTTGCGGAAAGTCGGATCATTACCCAGCACACCGGCGTTGGCGGGGGCAGGGGCGGCGGTCTGCAAAGAGACTTTTCCCGCTGCCATATTCAGTTTGACCGGGATGAAAAACGCCGGTATCTGCGTCTGAGTGGTATCTGCGGGTAAATTGAGCATCCGGCGGATAACCGCACCAAGAGTACCGTTTTTGTCCGGTATGGTCAAACTTATCCGGAAATTGTTGGGCGAACTTCCGGCAACAACGAATTTGAAATTGCCGTTCATCGACATCATGCATTTGCTGATATTGATACCTTTCTGCTCAGCAAGCATTTCAAAGTTGCCGATGATCTGCGCCAGTTCCGGAGAGGATTTAAGCTCGTTGATGATGACATTGTAAAGCGTTTCACCATCGGCATCAAAAGAAAACGCCAAGATGGTATCTCCGGGGAGTTGGGCGATATCCAGCTGCTTGCTCTTTGCCGGGAATGCGGAGAAGATGCTGGGAAGAAGCATATTTTCTTTTCCGGTATAGAGATAACTTTTGAAAACCCAGCAGCCGGGGGCAACTTCTTTGGAGCTTGCCGCACCTGATTTTACCAGATGGCTTCCGGAGATCCGGTAAATGGCTCTGACGATCACCCCGCTCAACAGATCCATATTGCCATTGGCGGTCGTGGGGAGAGCTTTCAAAAACTCCTGATATCCGCGCGGAGTTACCTGAACGTTCAGAAACTCTCCGCCCAGATCGACTTTGCTCATAGCTTTTTTCAAGTTGCGGCTGTCTTCAGCCGGTGATGCCAGCAGGGTAAGACCGGCAAGCATCAGCAGAAAAATGGAAAGACGTTTGCTCATTATATCAACCCTTTATTTTGAATTTGCTTTGTACATCAACAAGTTCGCCTTGTACATCAGATCCGTGACCGAAAAGTCCGAAGCTGCCGTATCACTGATGGCATCCCGTTCAATGACGGAAGCGGCGATCAGACACGCTGGCTTCAAGGCAGCGGTAATTTTTGCGAACACCGGCTGTTTGGCGGTCAGCTTCCGCAGTTCCGCGATACCGCCTGAGGATACATTGATGACAGTGTACGCTCCGGCGTTGACCGGAAGCTGACGGCACAAGGCGACCGGCGGTTTGAATTTGGGATATTTTTTTGTACAGCGTTGATAATCGCTCATCAGGACGACTTTTTTATCCTGAAACAGAACGACCGGTTTGCCCAGAGCTGTGATTTTGCTTGTGCCGGGGATGGGATAAATTGCGGGCATTTGCGGATCCTGCGGCAGAAATCGCTTCAACAGAGTGGAAAGAGAACCGTTTTCATCGGGGACGGTGCAGATCATCCGCAGGGAATTTTCATCATTTCCGGCAATGACCACCGTGAAGGTCCCGGCGCATCCGGAACTGAGCTTGTTGATATCAGCTCCGAATGTTGCCGCCATGCTCTTGAGCATATTCCAATACGCTTTGAGTTGTGCATTGGGGGAGGCGTTGATATTTTTTTCCAAATCGGCGATGTCCACAGCTGCCTGAAATCTGATGGCAAAAATAACATCGGACGGCAGAGCTGAAAGTTCTGCGTTGAGGTCAAATTTGTTCTTGAACTGAGCCACATTGAAGATGCCCGGCAGTGCGGAGGCGTTGCCGAGGTAGGTGACGTTTTTTGCAATGTGGATGTCGCCGGGGAGTTCTTTGGTACTGCAGGCTAACGCTTTTACCGCATTCAGATTCAGGGTGTTGAGAAGAACGGACGTTCCGTCTTTGACCAGTTGGACACTCTCCGGGGGAACATCGGCTGTTGCCGCGATGGAACCGGCAAAACCGGGCAGTTTGTCGAGAAGTTTGACCAGTTCGCTGGTGTTGTAATAAAACAAACTGTTTCCGTCCATGTCAATGTAGCGCGTGGTGCGTGTGAACACCTGCGCCGCATCCGGTGCCGCATGCAGCAGCATCGCCGCAGATGCCGCGATCAAAAAAAATGTTTTTTTCATATAATATACTCCTTTATTTTTCAATTTGTTTAACTGCCGCATTAAAACGCGCCCGCTCTCCGGCTGGTACGCACAATTCGATGACTTGTGTCACGCTGGTATATTTTCCCGGAACGGTGACATTGGATACGGAACCGTCGGAAAAGAGTACGGCACTGTTGTTTCCGTGCCGTCCGGGTTTTTCAATGGCGACCGGGAGCTTGCTGCCGCCGGCACGGCCGACGGTGCCGCCCAGATAGAGGAACGCCACCGCATCTTCGGTGAGGGATGCCGGACGCTGCTGCGGACAGCAAAGAAGCGAAGTCGGAAAGTTCTGCTGCTCCGTCAGCTGCTTGAGTCCGGCAACGCCATCCGGTGCGGGGAAGCGGTTGTTGTCCATCACGAAGATATTGAGCGAAACACCGAGCTGTTTGAGATTGTTCAAACAGGCTTGGGAGTTGGCGTGTTTGTAGGATTTTACCACTGCGGCGGGATAAGCAGTTGCTGCATTCCTTTTTGCCGGACGTTTCCCGGCAGGAGCCGCCGCCGCCTGACGTTTTTTCGCCGGAGCCGGAGCGGCAGTGTCACCGCAGCCGGAAAAGAGCAATGCACAAAATGAGCAACACAACAACAAACTGACTGATTTTTTCATTTCAACCCTTTCTTCATATACATATTGACACTCGATACCCTCCACTTGCTTAATCTAACTGTATTATGGGTGAATGTCAAATGCGAAAAAGAAAAAATCATGAATTTTCTTCGCTTTCCTCCAGCCAGTTCCAGAAATCTTCCCGCAATGGTTTTCTTCCCTTCCCGGCGGGTTTTTCTTCCGGACGCTGATTTCCTGATTTTTCCGCCTTCTCCATCTCGCGGCGTTCGCGGCGGGAAGGTTTGCTTTTTTGCGGTTTCTCCGCTTTGGAAGCACCGGATTTTTTGCGTTTTTCATCTCTGCCGTCGTCGATTTTGAATCTCAATTCCGGGTCGTCTTTGAACGTTGCCAGGATCCGGTCGGCATCTTTGGGTTGAGCTTCGATAAAAGTTTTGTCCGCTTTGATGATGATTTTTCCCAGCGCACTGCCCCGGACACCGGCTTCTTCGGAGATGGTCTGAAGCAGCATCGGGAGTGTAAGACCGTTGACTCTTCCGGCGAAGAGGAGCAGTTTGGTCATATCCGGCTTGGAGAAACCGGGGATCTTGTTCAGCTTGTCGCCGAAATGGAGCTTCAAAAGCGCAGAAACTACTTGCGCCGGATGGTCGGCGCAGGCGCAGAGCTGTTCGGCAAAGTTCAAATAGGCATCACAGCCGCCCTCTTCGGCGGTGAGTTTGGCGATCTGTTCGGCGATAAGGTTTTTCTTGGCTTCGATGATCTCAGCTTCACTGGGCAGTTTGCGCTTTTCGATGCGGCTGCCGACGCTCTCTTCGATCTGTTTGAATTTGCGCTGTTCGCGCGGGGTGACGAAGGTGATGGCAAGACCGTGCTTGCCCGCCCGTCCGGTCCGTCCGATGCGGTGGATGTAAGTTTCGGCATTCTGGGGCATGGAGAAGTTGACGACACAATTAAGGTCGCTGACGTCGATACCGCGAGCTGCAACGTCGGTGGCGATAAGCACCGGGAATTTGCGTTTTTTGAAATTTTCGATGACCCGGAGCCGCTGGGCCTGGGAAATTTCACCGTGAAGAGCTTCCACATGATATTTCAAAGCGGTCAGCTTTTCGGTGACTTCATCCACATCGGCACGGGTGCGGCAGAAGACCAGAGCGTAGATGTCCGGCATACTTTCGATGACCCGCGCCAGAGCATCGATCTTGTCTTCCCGTTTTACTTCGTGGAAAATCTGTTCTGTAAGTTCCGTGTTGGTGGCGTTGACCGCCGCCCGCGCAACTTCAAAATCCGGACGCATGAACTCTTTGGCGATGTTCATGATCTCCTGCGGCATGGTCGCTGAAAACATCAGCATCCGCTTGTCGCTGTTGGTGAGGGATAAAATTTCGCGGATGTCATCGACAAATCCCATATCCAGCATTTCGTCAGCTTCGTCCAGAACGGCAAATTGAAGTCCGTCAAGTTTCAATGCGCCCCGGCGGTGGAGGTCCATTATTCTTCCCGGGGTGCCGACGGCGATATCAACGCCCTTTTTCAGCACGCCCAGCTGGATGGGGATCGCCTGACCGCCGTAGAAGGTGGCGATGCGGAGATTTTTACTGCCCTGCAGTGAATCAAGTTCAGCGGAGATCTGGATGGAAAGTTCCCGGGTGGGAGCCAGAATAAGTGCCTGCGGAACCGTTCCGCGTTCAACGACCTGCAAAATGGGCAATCCGAATGCAGCAGTCTTACCGGTTCCGGTCAACGCCTGACCGATAATATCTTTTTCGCCGGAGAGCAGCAGCGGGATCGCCAGAGATTGAATGTCGGTCGGTTCCCGGAATCCTTTTTCCAGCAGAGCCGGAATAAGATAATCTGCTACGCCCAACGCGGTGAAGTTTTCAAGATTGCTCATTTATAATAAATCCCTGTAACAGCAATGCCGGAAACAGCTTTTTTTACTGCTCCCGGCACCGCAGATAGTTTTGTTCTGAAAATCAATATTTTTTGTCAGCGTAAGCCACCCAGCCGCCGGCTTCGACCAGTGCGCGGTCAAATTCACCGAGGGTGAAGCTGTACTCTTTGCTCTTGCCGCTGCCGCTGATGCGGACGACACACTTGTCAAGATCGGTTTCAACTTCAGCTTCGTTTCCGGCAAAGGTGGAGAAGATATCTTCCAGCTCTGCGGCAGTAAGTTCGATGGCGAGCATACCGCAGTTGTACATATTCTGCCGGAAGATGCGGGCGAAGTTCTCCGCGAGAACCAGATTGATATCGTTGTATTCCAGCACCCACGGAGCGTGTTCACGGGAGGAGCCGCAGCCGAAGTTGGCTCTGGTGACGATAGCACACTTGCCGGCGACATCGCGTTTGGGGTCGAAACCGGGGAGGGAGAGGTCTTCCAGACAGTAGGGTTTGAGAGCCTCTTTGGTGCTTTCAGTGAGATAGCGTGCCGGAATGATCTCGTCGGTGTTTATATCGGAACGGTCGAGGAAAAGAATTTTTCCGTTGAAGTTTTTCATAGTGAGTTGGTCCTTCTGCAAATTATTTTCCGGTAAAAAGCGGAGAATTGACAATGGTTCCGGCGATCGCGGTGGCGGCGGCGGTGGCAGGGCTCATCAAATGGACCATGCCGCCTTTGCCCATGCGGCCGTTGAAGTTGCGGTTGGTGGTGGAGGCGCAGACTTCGCCGGGAGCAAGAACGCCGTTACTCATGCCCAGACAGGCACCGCAAGTGGGGTTGGTGACGCAGAAACCGGCATCCATAAAGATGGCGATGATGCCTTCCGCCAGCGCATCGCGGAAAATTTTCGGAGTGGCAGGGGAAACAATGGCGCGGACACCGGGGGCGATGTGTTTGCCTTTGAGTACCTGAGCGGCGACACGGAGGTCTTCCAGACGGCCGTTGGTACAGCTTCCAATGTAAACCTGATCGACTTTGGTTCCGGCAAATTCCCGGACGGGTTTGACCTGATCGGGCTTGTAGTTGAACGTGGCTACCGGTTCGATCTGCGCGCCGTCGATATCGACAATGCGGTCATATTCCGCATCGGCATCGGCGATGAACTTGCGGTATTCGGCAAGGGCGGCTTCTTTGGAGGCGAACTCTTCATTGATGTAGGGCCACAAATAGTTGACCGTGACCATATCCGGTTCACAGATGCCGCTGGTTCCGCCGGCTTCGATAGCCATGTTGCAGAGGGTCATGCGCTCATCCATGCCGATGTTGTCGATGACGGAGCCGTGAAATTCGATGACCTTTCCGGTGGCTCCGTTGACGGTCAATTCTTTGATGACGGTCAGGATAACGTCTTTGGCGAAAACTCCGGGACGGAGCGCGCCGTTGATATTCACCCGGATGGTCTTGGGATCATGGAAGGCGCAAACACCTTTCAAAATACCGACTTCGAGGTCAGTGGTTCCGACACCGGCGGCAAAAGCACCGAAAGCACCGTGGGTGCAGGTATGGGAGTCACCCATGATGATGGTGTATCCCGGGCGGACGAAACCTTTTTCCGGGAAGATCGCGTGGCAGACACCGTTGTCGCCGATATCGAAGAAATCTTTGATATCGTGGCGGCGGACCCAGTCGCGCAAGGTCTTGCCCTGAATGGCGGTCTTGCCGTCTTTTGCCGGGGAAACGTGGTCGATGACCGCTTTGATCTTGCTGGTGTCGAAAACCCGGTCGCACTGCTTGGCGACCAGATCGTTGATGGCGATCGGGGTGGTGATTTCGTGGCAGAACACCCGGTCAAGGGAGAGTACCCGGACATCAGCATCCGGACGGTCCACTTCGTGGGCATCAAAAATTTTCTGGGCGATGGTTCTTCCCATGGTGTGATAACTCCAAATTTTATTTTGTTGACAAATTGACTCCTTATAATATAACCCGGAAAGTGACCGCTGTCAAAAAAAGTTGGATAATTTTTTTGCATAAGTGTTGACTTTTTTTGAGAAAGACCGTATATTAGAAGGAAATTTTGTGCAAAAAAAAGGAGTTTTATATATGAATGATGGTGCATTTTTGATATTGTTTATGGCATTTACTGCGTTTATGGGGGGGGCACCGTTTTTGTTGAGGAAGTTCGGTATCCCGACAGTGATATCACTGCTGCTGGTGGGAATGCTGGTGGGCCCCACCGGGGTCGGTTTCGATCTGGTCGGTCACATCTCCGACTGGTTGAGCTTTCTCGGTCCTCCGGGACAGGAACTTGAAACTGCCCGCAGGACAGCGGAAAACTTCAATATGCTTATAGACATCCTCGGTTCTCTGGGATTGATGCTGCTGATGGCTCTCGCCGGAATGGAGGCGGACTTCAAGCTGATAAATTCAGTACGCAAACCGGTGACACTGCTCAGTATTTTGACCTTCATCATCCCGGCGGTCGCCGGATACTGGGTCTACTGGTACTTCAATCCGCAGGATCTGGCGGGAAAACTGCTTTACGCCTCTCTTTTTGCTTCGCACTCGGTCGGCATCGTGTTTCCGGTGATGCGGGAACTTAAACTCAGCCGGACGAAGTTCGGTTCAGCAGTGCTGATATCCACGGTGATAACGGACATTGCCAGTATCATATTGCTGGCAGTGAGCGTACAGCTGCACCGGCAGAGCAGCAAGATGGCGCATCTGGTGATGAATAACACGCTTTCGATATTCGACCATGTCAGCAGCAGCGTATTCGGAAACAGTTTTGTGCCGGTGTTTTTGCTGATCGTACTGCTTTATCTCTTTATCGCGGTCGTCGTGGTGCGCTTTGTCGGAAAGGCATTGATAAAGACGTTTCAGCCGGGAGAGGATGTGCTTATCACCTTTGTGATGCTGGTGATATTGGTGACGGTCATCGTCGGTGAACTTTTCGGTATCAATCTGGTGGTCGGAGCGTTTATTGCCGGATTGGGACTTTCTCAGGTGGTGCAGAATAAAGAGATGCTGCTTTTCCGCCGGGTGGAGAGTATCGGGTATGGTTTTCTGATACCGTTTCTGTTTGTCTCCATCGGTATGGAAACAGACTTTTCCGCGTTTAAAGGCGGCAGTAATTTCATGATCGTGTTCCTGACGGTATCCGGACTTATAATCAGCAAGGTCGCATCCGGTTACGGAGCCATGCGGTTGAGCGGCTTTTCAAGATCGCAGGGATTGGCGGCCGGATTGATGACCGTGCCGCAGCTTTCAGCGACACTGGCGGCGGCGGCGATCGGTAAAGAGATCGGATTGCTGGATGGAAAGTTTTTCAATGCGATCATCATTCTGTCGATCATCACAACCTTGCCGATACCGTCACTGGTCAAACTGGTCATTGCCAAAGGGAAGGACAACTTCGGCGAACCGGAAAACGAAGTCCATCTGCCGAGTGTGGTCAAAGACGACAATTTGCTCTGAGAATGCCGCCGCAATAACTCCGGATAATTCCCGGCGGCGGAACACTTGTTTTACTTCAGTTTATTTCTGCACAGTTCCGCGCGGGCGATGTCGCGTTCCGAATCGGAAAGCTGACGACCGGCGGATTTTTGCAGATGCGCTGAACCTGTGGCGATGAAAAGTTCATTCACTGCCGCGATGTCGATCGAGGCAAAGAAGCCCATGTCCACCCCCATGCGGACAAATGATAACGATTGCAGAGCTTCCGCACTGCTCAGTTTATAGCTGTGGCGCAAAATCCCGTAAGCGCGACCGATGTGGTCGAGCAGAGTGAAACGGTCACGCAGAAGGAGGTTTTTGCGCGCCTGCTTTTCATGGAGGATGAGCTGACGGATGACCGTATCCAGCGATTCGATGGTCTTGGATTCACTTTCTCCGAGGGTGTACTGGTTGGATATCTGAAAAAGATTGCCGCGGTTGTCGGTTCCCTCTCCGAAGATGCCGCGCACGGCGAGGTGGAGTTTGTTTATTCCCTGAATGGTGGGAAGTATCTGTCCGGACAGTACCAGCCCCGGCAGATGGAGCATGACCGATGCCCGCATACCGGTTCCGGCATTGGTCGGACAGCTGGTGAGAAAACCGAGCTGACTGTCGAAAGCGTATTCCAGTTTTTCGCTCAACGTATCGTCGATAACGTTGATCTCCGAGTAAACTTCTGCCAGCTGAAAGCCGGGACGGATGGATTGCATCCGGATCTGATCTTCTTCGTTCACCATGATGGAACAGCGTTCCATCGGGCAGACGAGCAGCTTTTTACCTTCCAGCGGAGCGGCGATGAATTCGGAGCTGGCAAGACGGCGTTCAAGAAGGACTTTTCTGTCGATCTCCGACAGTTGTGTCAGATCGAACTCCCGGTGTTCGCCGTCAAAGTCGAGAACTTTTCCTGAGTTGACAGCGGCACTTATCTCTTCGCAAATATCACACTTTTCTTCGGGAGAGGCGGCATTGGGGAAGGTGTGCCCCGCCAGATTGCGGGCAAGCCGGATGCGGGTCGAAAGCGCGATCTCTCCGGCGGGACCGGAGCTGTCCAGAAAACTTACCGGAAGTGAAAACAGTTCATCGACAGAATTGTTCATTGTTCCATCTCCTCAAGCTGTTTGCGGATAAGGTTGATGCGGTCGCGGCAGACAGCGGCGTGTTCATACTCTTCGCGGGAAACCGAGTCGGCAAGTTCGGTCTGCAATTTTTTCAGTTCCTGCCGGAGAACTCCGGTGCCGGAGGAGTTGGCACAGCGTGGAGTTTTCCCCAGATGGATGCTGCCGCGCTGGACTTGAGAAAAGGCTTCGGCAAGGAGGGAGGAAAATACCTTGTAACACTCCGGGCAACCGACTTTACCGTTGCTGCTGCGGATCTTTCCGGTAGTCCAGCTGCACACCGGGCAGGTGAGGGGATCGGTTTCGGAAGAGTCTCCGGCGGCAGATTTCTGTTCCGGTTGGTGATCGGTTTTTCCGGCATTTTTCGCCGCGGCATTGAAGAGCAGCTCCGAAAGTTTGAAGCCGAGAGCTCCGAGTTCGCCCTGTTCTTCCCGTTTTTCGGCGCACTCAGCACACAAATGAGTGCTTTTACATTCGCCGTTATGAAACTCTTTTATATGCACCGTCGCCGGACGGATCTTGCAGATATCGCACATCATGGTTGAAAAAACTCCATCGTCGTGAAATTATTCTTGTTTTCAATACTATACCATCAATTCAATAAAAATGCAAATTTTAAAGTTTCAAGGGTTGAAAAATTTTTTTCAAATGCTATTTTTATAGAATGTAAAATTATTTTGCCGCGAAAAGTATCAAAACAACGTCAGGAAGACATATCATGAGCAGTATAGACGACCCCGGACCCCGAGAGTGTTGTGCCGGAACGCCCGGATTTGAGATTCCTGCCGGAAAATGCTGATTTTTTTGCTTTCCGGAAGAACCTGTCTGACGCTCCGGTAGAAGGATCGGATGCAAGTCGCCCTTTGCATTGAAAATGAGTGATAAATCAAAGGAAGCAGGAAATGTTGAAATGTTATGAACTGGCGGATGGCAGGATCCAGCGCTGCCCGCAGGGACAGCCCGGAATGATCCAGGTTTACAGCGATCCGTCAGAAGAAGAAAAAGCCTATTTGATCGAACAGTGCAAGATAGATAATCACACCCTCGCATCAGCACTGGACGAAGATGAGATCAGTCGTCTGGAATTTGAAGAGAACCATGTCGCTGTCATCATGAAACGCCCGCAGGATGTCGGTATGGACCGGCGCATGACGTTCCGGGTCTCCTCCGTCGGCGCATTTTTGTTTGAGGACAGGATAATCATTGTACAAAACGATGACATGCCGCTTTTTGAGCATGGCAGAATGCCGTTGCGGGGCAACAGTGTGCCGGGGATATTGCTCCGGCTGCTGCATCAGTCAACAAGACACTTTCTCCAGCATCTGCGGCTCATCCGCACGATTTCCGACGAGATCGAAAAGAAGATCGAGTATGCCGTGACCAACAAAAGTCTGGTCAATATGTTTGTTCTGCAAAAGAGCCTGACCTATTACGAGTCCGCAGTCGGAGCCAATTTGCTCCTGATGGGAAAGTTGCGCAGTGCGGCAAACCGCATCGGTTTTCAGGAGGCGGAGCTTGAATTTCTGGAAGATATTACCATTGAAAACAAACAGTGCGACAATATTTCCCGGATTTACGCCGCCATTCTCCGGAGCATGTCCGAATCCCGCAGTTCTGTTGCCAACAACAACATGGCGGTCATAATGAGATATCTGGCGATCATCAATATCGTGTTCCTTCCGCTGACTGTTATCACCGGTATCGGCGGCATGTCGGAGTTTTCGATGATGACCGAAGGGGTCTGGTGGCCGCATGCGTATTCGGCATTGACGGTTTTTATGGTCGCGGTCGGTTTTATAACTTATCTTCTGGTGCGCGGCATCGGAGAATCACGTAACTCCAGGAGACGTTGACGATGGCTAAAAAGAAGAAAAATCCTGTCGGTGTCATCTCCGGTCGCCGCCTCAAGGAGAAAATGCGCCTTTCCGTGCGCGATTTCGACTTGGCTATGGCGGCGTATGTGGTGGTCATCGTGGTAAGCACTCTGGTCGGACGTTGCGGAGATTATGATCTTGGCAGCGCAAATCTGCACGGGTTCGCGCTGTGGTTTCTGCTGATACCGGCATATTTGATCCTTGAAGTGCTGAGTCTGGTAAACTATATCGGCAACTTCAATTGGGATTGTAACGGTTTTGAGGCTGAACTGCTGGGGATCTGCAATCTGGTCATGGCGATCGGCACCTGGTGTTATGTCCGGCTGCGCGCCGGAAGATGGAGCGTGCAAACTGTCCGCAATATCCGGATGTTTGTGCTGATACTGCTCTTCTGGGGAGTGTTTCAGCTGGGATGCAGTGCCGCACTGTGGATGTGGCGGCATGGCGGATTCAGCTCATTCAACCGCCATCTGATAGTGAAAAAGGAGAGCCCGGCACATCCGGAACCGGCTGCTGCTGTTACGGAAAAATGATCGCAACGTACAGGAAGGTATACGAATGTTTTGGGGAGTTACGCTGGGCGTGGCAACGGCATTGATGCAATCTTGCTCCTATCTGGCGAGTGCGGCATTTATCAGCAGACACCGGTCAGCATTCAAACTGCTTATTTCCTCTCAACTGTTTATGGGAGTATGCAGTACGGTGCTGCTGCCGTTTTTTATAACGGAAGATCTTGTCCGGATCGCCAAAGGCGGATGGTGGTATCTTGCGGCGTGGGTGACGATGTTTTTTCTGGGGCAGGCGGGATTTTTCATTTCCCAGAAATATATTGAATCCAGCC
This sequence comes from Lentisphaeria bacterium, assembly GCA_017508135.1. Taxonomy (GTDB): domain Bacteria; phylum Verrucomicrobiota; class Lentisphaeria; order Victivallales; family Victivallaceae; genus UBA1784. The sequence goes on from JAFVZN010000020.1 coordinate 14,762, forward strand.
GTCTGGCATCTCTGCTGGGGTTGAAAATACTGGTGCTGTCGGCGTTCTGGATGATATTCAACGCGAAAATGCTCAACTATCTGCAGGTCATCGGCGTTATATTGGGTGTCGCTGCCGCCTTTGCGATGAACTGGAGCGGCAGCCGCAGACTGCACTGGAAAGGTATTGCCGCGTTGGCGGTGACACTGGTATGCTATTCACTCACTGATCTGTCGGAGACCGCAATGGTACATCTGGCGGATCAGGGCAATGTGGTGAAAGCCGGAATAACCATCACCCTGTTCTGCTACACCGTATTGGGGATCTGCACTCTCCCGTTTGCTGTCAAAACCGGGTGGAGCTGGACGATGCAGAAAGATTCCGCACCTTTTGCCGTCATCTGGCTGGGGTCGCAAATGACCTTGCTTATCTGTTTCGGGATGGTGGGGCCGGTATTCGGAAACGTAATCCAATCCACCCGCGGGCTGTTTTCGGTGCTGTTGGGGGTGCTGGTCTGTTGTTTGGGGATATCCGGAGGGGAAAAACAGGTGTCGGCAGTGATGTGGCTCCGGCGCGGATTTGCGGCATTGCTGATGCTTGTCAGCATAGTTTGTTTCAGTTTCGGCAAAATCATCGGCGGATAAGGCTTGAAAGTTTGCCACTCCGGTGGTATCTTATAATAAGTGTAGAAAAGTATACTGAATATCTGAAAGTTAAAGGATCTTGAAAATGTCATTGAAAACCATCGCCGATTTGTCGCATTTGTACGGCGCAGATGCAGATTTTATTCTTGCCGGAGGCGGGAACACCTCTTACAAAGATGAAAAATATCTCTATGTCAAGCCCAGCGGAGTGTCGCTGGCGGCGATCAAAGAGAGCGATTTCGTCAAGATGGATCGGGAGATCCTCCGTTCCTGTTTCGCACTCGGAGATTTTTCCAGTGCCGATGAGCGGGAAGCCAAAGTCAAGAAACTTATGACCTTTGCCATCGAAGGCGAGGGAGGACGTCCTTCGGTCGAAGCTCCGATGCACGAGATCATGCCCTTCAAGTATGTCGTCCACACGCACCCCGCGCTGGTCAACGGCATGACCTGCGGTCAGAACGGTAAAGCACTTTGCGCCGAACTCTTTCCCGAAGCGATGTGGGTGGATTACTGCGACCCCGGCTTTGTGCTTGCGAAAGAGGTTTACGATTGCTGTGCGGTTTACCGGAAGGCAAAAGGCTGTGACCCGCAGGTGATCTTTTTGCAGAACCACGGTGTTTTCGTCGGAGCCGACAGCGAAGAGGAGATGAAGAACATCTACTCTTCGATCATGGAGACTTTGAAAAAATATTGTGCATCCAAAGGCGTTTCCACTGAATTTACCAAAGCAGATGCTCCGTGCATGGAAACGGTGATGGAGTACGCTCCTGTCCTGCGCGGCTACATGAGAGGCGACAAAAACGGCAAATGTATGACCGTTTGCAGCAGCGGCGCGTTCTCCATTCCCGCAGGTCCCCTGACCCCTGATCATCTGGTTTACGCCAAAGCTTTCGGTATCAAGTGTGACGGTGCGGTCGATGAAGCGGTCATCGATGCTTTTACTGAAGAACGCGGATATGCGCCGCGGATGGTCGAAGTTGCCGGAAAAGCTGTTTTCTGCGCCGGAAAAAACAAAGCCGCCGCCGAAACCGTTCTGGCTCTTGCCGAAAACGGAGCCCGCATCGAGCAGATTTCTGCCGCATTCGGCGGTATCCACTATCTTTCCGATGCCCAGCGGGAATTTATTGAAAACTGGGAAGTCGAATCCTACCGTGCCAAAGTTGCCTCCGGCAGCGATGCCATGCTGACCGGCATGGTCGCCGTTGTCACCGGCGGTGCGCAGGGATTCGGTTACGGCATCGCCAAAGGACTTGCCGCACTGGGAGCTGACGTTGCTATCGCCGACTTGAACGCCGAAGGTGCTGCCAGAGCTGCTGCTGAACTGGGCAAAGGTGCCCGGGGTTTTGCTGTTAACGTTGCCGATGAAGCGTCGGTTGCCAAACTGGTTTCCGATGTGGTCGCAGCTTACGGCGGTATTGACTTGTTTGTTGCCAACGCCGGTGTCGCCCGCGCCGGTTCGGTGAAGAGTTTTGAGATGAAAGATTGGCAGTTTGTCACGGACATCAACTACAACGGCTTCTTCCTCTGCACCAAATATTGTGCGCAGGTCATGTCCAGACAGAATGCGGCGAGCAGCTTGTGGACTGATATCGTTCAGGTCAACTCCAAGAGCGGCTTGAGCGGTTCCAGGAACAACGGTGCTTATGCCGGAAGCAAGTTCGGCGGTTTGGGACTGGTGCAGAGTTTTGCGCTGGAACTGGTTGCGGATAAGATCAAAGTCAACGCGGTATGCCCGGGAAATTATCTCGACGGTCCGCTGTGGAGCGATCCGGTTCGCGGACTTTTTGTGCAGTACCTCAACGCCGGCAAGGTGCCGGGAGCGAAGAATGTCGACGATGTGCGCCGCCATTACGAAAGTCAGGTTCCCATGAGCCGGGGATGTTTCCCCGAAGATGTGGTCAAAGCCATCTGTTATGCCGCCGTGCAGCAGTATGAAACCGGACAGGCGATCCCCGTGACCGGCGGACAGACTATGTTGAACTGATGAGATGAAAAATACAGAGGAGAATATGATTATGAGAAACGGAATTATCGGTGCCGGAAACTGGGTTCTGGACAAAGTCAAAACGATCGACCGCTGGCCCGGAGAAGGCAACTTGTGCAATATCACCAAAGAGGTCTTCGCTCCCGGCGGCGGCCCTGCCAATGTGCTTTTTGATATCAGTGCCGCAGACCCGTCACTTCCCCTTTACGCTGCCGGAAAGCTGGGTAAAGACGGCGAAGGTGATTATCTGATGGCGGAAATTGAAAAACGCCATATCGACGGAACTTTTATGAAGCGCAGCGAAACAGTTCCCACCAGCTACACGGATGTTATGTCCGGCAACGGCAAGCGGACGTTCTTCCATTGCCGTGGAGCCAATGCGGAGTTGTGCTGTGAAGATTTGGAAAATATTGATGTGCCGGCGAAATTTTTCTATCTCGGTTATCTGCTGCTGTTGGATTCTCTGGATGCTGCCGATGCCGAATATGGAACCAAAGCGGTGCGTTTGCTCAAAACTATGCGCGAAAAAGGTTATAAGACGGTCGTTGATTTTGTTTCCGAAGCTCCGGAAAAGTTCCGTACCGCCGTTCTCCCCGCACTGCCGTATATCGACATCCTTATCGTGAACGAAGTGGAAACCGCCTGCTGCTGCGGTTTTGATCTGCGCGATGCCGACGGCAAGCTGTTGTGGCAGAAGCTGCCCGCCGCCGTTGACTTCATGCTGGAACACGGTGTCCGCGACACGGTAGTCATCCACTTCCCTGAAGGTGCGTGTGCCAAAGATCGCAACGGCGAATATCTTTATCGTCCCTCCTGCCGTATCACCAAGGCGGAGATCGTCGGCAGCAACGGTGCCGGTGATGCGTTCTGCGCCGGTGTCATGTACGCGCTCCATCAGGAGTGGCCGCTGGAAAAAGCGTTGGCTCTGGGCGGCGCGTCCAGCAACTTCAACCTCCGTTCCGCAACTGCAAGCGGCGGCGCGGTTTCTTTGGAAAAGATGCTCAACTACCTTGAAAGTTGTCAGTTTGAAGCACTTCCGGAAGGGATGTGTTGAGCTGTCATGGAAATGAATGATGATTTCAAAAAGAAGATCGCCGGGGAGGATCGCGGAAGTTTCACCGTGAATGCCCTCGGCGTGACTGCGGAAACCCCGTTGCCGATAATCTGCCTGGCGGATACTTTTATATTTCCCCACTCGCTGGCATCGGTTTGTTTGACGTCGGAGCATGACATCTCCTCGCTGGACCACTCCATGCAGAATGAACGGCGGCTGCTGACGGCATACTTCCTGATGCCGGATGGGAATGAGGATGTCGATGAGCGCGCCGGAGAATATTTCTACTACGATGCCAACCGCTTCGCCAAGATCGGCGTTCTCGTGCGGGTGGTGAAAGATATCCGTTTGCCGGACAACACCCGTCAGGTTGTTCTGCGGGGCTTGAAACGTATCGTTTGTCAGTCGTTCGGACGCTGCAAGGAGAACAAGTCGGTCTTTGTCTCCCGTTATCAGGCGCATATAACCTCCGATGGCGAAGATAAACTGCCCAGTATGCTGGCGCGCCAGCACGCGATCCGCACCATGTTTTCCGAATACGCCGGAGTCCACCCGATGCTCCCCGAGGATCTGCGCAATACGGTGATGAATGCCAAAGCTCCCTCCCGGATGGCGGATCATATTGCCGACGGCGTGGGATTTTCCGATGCGGAAAAGTTTCTGCTGCTCACCATGCCGGAGCTGAAAGACCGGCTGGATTATCTTACCATACTGCTCAACCGCGAATGTGAAGTCGCCAAACTCGGAATGAAGATCCATGCCGAAGTCCAGGAAGCCATGAGCGAATCCCAGCGGGAGTTTTATCTGCGTGAACAGCTCAAGAGCATCAAAGCCGAACTCGGCGAAATGGGCGGCAACAGCGATGTGTACGCATTGAATCAGCGGATCCAGGCATCTGATATTCCCAAGCATGTCAAGGAGTGTATTTTCAAAGAACTCTCCCGTTTGGATGTGCTTCCGCAGAATGCTCCGGAGTATCATATCAGCTACAACTACATCTCCTGGCTGCTGGATATCCCCTGGAATGTCATCACGGAAGATGATCTCAACTGTGCGCGGGCAGAAGCCATTCTGGAAGCGGATCACTTCGGTTTGGAAGATGTCAAGAAACGGATATTGGAATTTCTTGCCGTAATGCAGCTGAAAAAAGATGACGATGATCTGCGCGCTCCGATACTCTGTCTGGTCGGACCTCCGGGCGTGGGAAAGACTTCGCTCGGTCAATCCATCGCCCGCGCCATGGACCGGAACTTCGTCCGTATGTCGCTGGGCGGAATGAGAGATGAAGCTGAGATCCGCGGACACCGGCGCACCTATGTCGGTGCCATGCCCGGACGTATCGTTCAGAACTTGAAACGCGCCGGTTCTGCCAATCCGGTATTCATGCTCGATGAGATCGACAAACTTGCGCACGACTTCCGTGGGGACCCGGCATCTGCTCTGCTGGAGGTACTCGACCCGGAACAGAACAATGCTTTCAATGACAACTTTGTGGAACTGGCACTCGACCTTTCCAAGGTGTTCTTTATTGCTACTGCCAACGTGCTGGAAGATATTCCAAGCGCGCTGCGCGACCGCATGGAAGTTATAAAACTTTCCGGTTACACGGCTCCGGAAAAACGGGAGATCGCCCGCCGTTATCTGGTAAAAAGGCAGTTGCAGGCATCCGGTCTTACGGATAAAGGTGTCCGTTTCACCCAGTGTGCCATCGACGAGATCATCGACGGTTATACCCGGGAAGCGGGGGTGCGTGAACTGGACCGGGTGATCGCCCGTGTCTGCCGCCGTATCGCCGGAAAATATCTCTCCGGTGCTTACAAGGGTAAAAAGGTCATTTCGGTCACCGCCAAGAGTGTGACCGAATTGCTCGGTGCCCGTCGCTTTATCAAAGATTCCGTTGCGGAAACCCCGGTCCCGGGCTGTGCGGTCGGTATGGCGTGGACCGGTGTCGGCGGCGTGGTGCTTCCCGTGGAAACGGTGATGATCCCCGACGGCAAAGGTGAACTCAAACTCACCGGAAGTCTGGGCAAGGTGATGCAGGAATCTGCCAACGCCGCCCTTACTTTCGTCCGGGCCAATGCCGGAGAGCTGGGCGTGGAACAGGAACTTTTTACCCGGAACGATATCCATATCCACGTTCCCGATGGTGCGACCCCGAAAGACGGTCCTTCTGCCGGTATCACCATGACACTGGCACTGACATCGCTCTTTACCGGAAAGCCGTTGATAAAGCAGCTGGCTATGACCGGCGAAGTGACCTTGTCCGGGAAAGTCACCGCTATCGGCGGACTGCGGGAAAAACTTGTCGGCGCGCTCGGTGCCGGAATGAAAAACATCCTCATTCCGCAGGAGAATGTCAAGGATCTGGAAGAGATCCCCGATTATGTCAAAGATAAACTTTCCATCGTCGCCGTAAGCACGATCAAAGATGCTCTTGATTACGGTTTCGGAAGACGGGAATTCCCGCCGGTCAAGGAATAAGAAGACCAGGTATATGGATAAGAGGGAGCTGATATGAAAAAATTTCTTCTGCCGGTGATCGCCATTATGGCGGCTGTGCCGCTGTATGCGGACAACTCCAAACTTCCGATGAATGATTTTCTGCAGCTGTCGCGCCGCCGTAATCAAACTGCGACCTATGCGCGGCTGCAGGGAACTCTTCAGCACCGCCGCCGGGGGGCGGCAGTCATCTCTATGCCGGTTTATTTCGGTGTTATCATCCATCCCGACCGTATCATCGGTCAGTTGGTTCTGGCGAAAAACGAAGGATATATGCTGGGGCAGGCGGTCAATTCCGGCTTGACCAGTGTGATGCCGATGAAAAAGGATAATAACGGAAACAAACTCGGTTATGTCGGCGTGCGGGCATCGGATCTGACGATGAGTTTTCTCTTTTGCAAAGCGGAAAAGGAGTTCCCGTCCGAGATCGTGGGCGGCGTGGTGCCGTGCCGGGTGTTTCTGCTGGATGATCCGGCAAACAAAGAGAAGGTCAAGGTATGGGTCTCCACCGAACAGGCGTTCCCGTTGCAGGCGGAATTTTTCCGTTACGGTGAAGAAAAAGCATACCGTCTGCTCGAAGCCGGCGGCTTTACCAAAAAGAATGATCTGTACTATGTCCGGAAAATTCGCATCGAAGGCCCCGGCTGGCGAACCCGTATCGACTTTGATGCCGACAGTGCTGTTGTTGATTTTGTTAAAAAGGGTGAACATCCCGATATTATCATGAAATTGGAGAAATAACATGCGTATTGCTTATATGTATCCGGGGGCAAAATTCAAGGCGTTGACCTTCAGTTTTGATGACGGCGTGGTCCAGGACCGTCAGCTGCTCGACATTTTCAACCGGAACGGACTTAAGGGGACGTTCAATCTCAACACGGGATTGCGGCGGTTCAAACAACTTTCCACCGAAGATATAAAGGGATTGTACGCCGGACATGAGATCGCGTGTCACGGCGAATTTCATCCGACTTTCGACCAGATCCCCCGTACCGAATTGATGCGGGAGGTCTGGCACGACCGGGAAAAGCTGGAAGCGGCAACAGACAGTGTCATCACAGGTCTTGCCTATCCCAACGGCAGTTTTTCTCCTGCCGTGATGGATATTCTCCGTCACGCCGGGATCGAATATGCCCGCACAACGGTCGCGTGTAAAAAACTGCGTTACATGCCGGAAGATTTTCTGGCATGGCACCCCACCTGTCACTACCGTGATGCGCTGGAGTTTGTCGATGACTTCCTTTGCGAAACCCGGCCGCTGCCGCTGCTCTTTTACATTTGGGGCCACTCCTATGAGTTCGACCGCGGCGTGAAGAACTGGCAATTTATGGAATATCTGGCTGCCCGGCTGGGCGGACGTGATGATATCTGGTATGCGACCAATATTGAGATTTGCCGTTATCTGAAGGCTGTTCGCGCTTTGCAGTTCAGTACTGACGGGCGCAGGGTATATAATCCTTCTGCTGAGACCGTATGGTTCCAGGTCGGCTGGGAAGGCACCCCGAATGCTTACAGCGTTGCACCGGGGGAGACTGTTGTAATCAAGGAACCGGTGGAGACTTACTGATATGAACTTTATGGAAAAAATCGCCTTTGCCGCGAAAAAGAACAACTCATTTGTGTGTGTCGGACTTGATCCGGATCTGGCGAAGCTGCCGGAATGTGTCAAGTCTGCCGCTGATCCGATTTTTGAATTCAACAAGCAGATCGTTGATGCCACCAGAGATCTTGTCTGCGCCTACAAGCCGCAGGCAGCGTATTATGCCGGTCAGGATTGCGATGAGTCTCTGAAAAAGAGTATTGCTTACATCAAAGAAAATGCTCCGGACGTCCCCGTTATCCTCGATGTCAAGCGCGGCGATATCGGTTCCACTGCCGAATGGTACGCCAAAGAAGCGTTTGACCGTTACGGTGCCGATGCGGTCACTGTCAACCCGTACATGGGATTGGATGCGGTGAAACCGTTCCTCGATTATGCCGACAAGGGTGTTATCATTCTGTGCCGCACCTCAAATCCGCACTCCGGCGATTTGCAGAATCTGGTCGCGGACGGTCTGCCGCTCTACAAACATGTCGCCCGTCTGGTCCGCGATGAGTGGAACTTCAACAACAACGCGGCGCTGGTCGTCGGTGCCACCTATCCCGAAGAGTTGAAAGAACTCCGGGAAATGTGTCCGGAACTTCCCTTCCTCGTTCCCGGTGTCGGTGCTCAGGGCGGTGATGTCGAAAAGGTGGTCAAGTTCGGTTGTGACAACAGCTGGGGCGGCATCATCGTCAACTCCTCCCGTGGTATCATTTATGCATCCAAAGGCGCGGACTTCGCCGAAAAATCCGGTTCCGCCGCCCGCGAATTGCGCGACCTTATCAACTCTTTCCGGTGAAATATGAGCGATAACGGAAATAATATAAACAACGAAAACTCCAACGTCCGCCTTCCCGTCGTTGCGATCGTCGGCCGTCCCAACGTGGGCAAATCCAGTTTGTTCAACGCGGTTATCGGACGGCGGCTGGCGATCGTTCACGAAATGAGCGGCGTCACCCGCGACCGGGTCGTTTCGGAAGCGCGCTGGGAAAACCGCGCTTTCACTCTGGTCGATACCGGCGGTCTCGGAATGATGGACGGCAAGGAGAAGAATGTCGACTTCTGGGATACCGGGATCGCCGAACAGGTGAAAGCGGCTCTGGCGGATGCGGATGTTCTGATCTTCGTCGCCGATGCCCAGAGCGGCTTGACTCCGCTGGATGAAGATGTCGCAAAACGGCTGCGCAGCAGCGGAAAGCCGGTCTTTATGGCGGTGAACAAGTGCGATGAAGACCGCTTGAAAAATGATGCTGCCGAATTTGCCCGTCTCGGTTTCGGAACGGTTTATCCGATCTGCTGTACCCGGCGCGGCGGCATCGGAAATCTTTTCAATGCCGTCCTGGACAAGTGCGGTGCGGTACACATTTCACAAATCCGCAAAAAGCCCGCAATAGACATCGCTGTTGTCGGCCGTCCGAATGTGGGCAAATCCAGTTTGATAAACGCTCTTTTAGGCGAAAAGCGTTTGATGACCAGTCCGGTCGCCGGAACTACCCGCGATGCAGTGAAAGTGGAATTTTCCATCACCGACAGTGACGGCAGTTCCCTGCCTGCCAATCTGGTGGATACCGCCGGTTTGCGCAAGGGAACCAAAATCGACAACGTGGTCGAATTGTTCAGTATCATGCGCGCCAGGAGTGCGGTGGAACGTTCGGAACTCGTCGTTTTTGTCGTCGAAGCCGGACGTAACGCCATTACCGCTCAGGATCGGAAGATAGCTCATTTGATCGCCACCTCCGGCAGAGCGTGTGTCATTGTTGCCAACAAGATCGACCTCTGTGCCGATGTCGACAAAAAAGAGCTGGAATCTTCCCTCCGTCGCGGCTTGCCGCAGCTGGGATTTGCTCCGGTGGTGTTTATCAGCGCGGAAAACCGGATCAACTTCGATGCGCTTCAGGCGGCACTGGCAAAGGTTTCCGCCAACCGCAGTACAGAAATCACGACCGGAAAGTTGAACCGGGTGCTGGCGGATGCCATGGAGATGACGCCGCCGCCGGTGGTGTCCACGGCTCCCTTGAAGCTCTTTTATGCTTCTCTTGCCGGTATCCGTCCGCCCAAGATAAAACTTTTTGTCAACAAAGTTGATGCGGCAGCAGACAACTATCTGGTCTTTTTGAAGAAGCAGATACGCAAAAATTTTGAGCTGGAAGGTATTCCGCTGGCTCTTGAAGTGGTCGAACGGCCCAAAAAAATTGCCAGCATCCGGAGTTCTTCAAGCAAAACTGCGCACCGCAAAAGCAAACCCGCAAAGAAGTGAGAGGCATTATGGATAAAATTTTGGAAAACGAGATCAAACATTTCATGGCGGCAAAACTTGCCGACGGCATTACGCTTTCGGAGATCCAGTCGCTGGTCAACGCTGAATTCAAGCAGAATATGACCTATATGGATATCCGGATCATGGCTTCTGAACTTGAGGTCGACTGGAAAAAGTTTGATCCGGAAAAGAAAGTTGAAGCTCCGGCGGAAGCGGGAGCAGCTCCCGCTGAAAACGTCGCTCCTGCGGAAGCTGACAGTGCGGAAGACGCTGCTCCTGCAGAAAATACCGCCGCCGCTCCGGAGATGCCGGATTTGAGCGATACCGTGATCGAAGTCAGCAAGATCGCCCGTCCGGGAATGATGTTCTCCGGAAGTGTCACCTTTGCCAACGGTGCCACCGCCGAATGGTTCCTCGATAATATGGGCCGTTTGGGACTGGATGATCTGCAAGGCGAAAACCCCTCGGAAGAAGATGTCCGCAAGTTCCAGATCGCATTGCAGCTGGAACTGCGTAAATTAATGGGAAGATAAAAAAATGGATGATTCATTAAAAAAACAACTCAACTCCTTCGATGCCGCACAGCGTTTGGATGCGCTGAAAAGCGTCCGGAACATGTACAGTGCTTTCAATATGCACTGCCACAGCTTTTTCTCCTACAACGGTTACGGTTACTCCCCCAGTATGCTGGCGGCGGTCGCCAAAGAGAACAACTGGCGCGGTGCGATGCTGGTGGACTTCGACGTGCTGGACGGCGTGGATGAATTTCTCTCCGCCTGCCGTTATCTCGGCGTGAAAGCCGCCGCCGGTATGGAGACCCGGGTGTTTATCCCCGAACTTGCCGATGTGGAGATCAACTCCCCCGGCGAACCCGGTATCGCTTATCACCTCGGCTGCGGATTCACCTCTTCCGCGGTGCCCGCCAGTGAAAAAGCATTCGCTGACGATCTGCGCGCCAAAGCCAACGCCCGCACCCGGGTGCTGGTGGAAAAGGTCAACGCTGTACTTCCGGAAATCGCACTGGACTTCAATGCCGTTTCTGCAGAACTCACCCCCAACGGCAATGTCACTGAACGTCACGTTTGCACGGCTTACCGGCAGATGGCGGAATCGAAATTTGCCGGCAGCGAACTTGCCGCCTACTGGCAGGAGAAGATCGGCGGCTTTGAAAGCAACCCGGTCAAACTCGAAGCTCTTATCCGTTCCAAGACGATGAAGCGCGGCGGGGCAGGGTATGTCGCTCCCACTCCGGAAAGTTTCCCCACTCTGGAAGAGATGAACAAATTTATCATCAACTGCGGCGCGGCTCCGACCCTGGCGTGGCTCAACGGTCTTTCCGCCGGAGAAAACGATGTCGACCGCCTCTTTGAACTCCATTTGAAGTATGGTCTGAAAGCGGCAACGCTGATCCCGGATCGCAACTGGAGAGCCGACACCCCGGAAAAACAGGAAAAACTTACTGCGGAACTTGACCGTTTTGTCGCCGCCGCCGTGAAGTACGGTATCCCGCTGCTTGCCGGAACGGAGATGAATGCTCCCGGTCAGCTTATCGCCGATGATTTCACCATCCCGGCATTGGTAAAACATCTCGATGTTTTTGCCGCCGGTGCCGACGTTTTTGCCAAGTAAACACAACTTAAATTTAAGGAAATATCATTATGAGCACTTTTCTCGGAATCGGTCTCGGCCCCATCCAGACCGGGATCTTCCTCGCCGGAGCTGCCAAAGGCGGCTTTGACCGTATCGTTATCGCCGAAGTCAACGAAGCATTGAAGAATGCGGTCAACGCTTCCGGCAGTGTCACCATCAACATCGCCGCCGCCGACCACGTTTACAGCGAAACTTATCACAACGTGGAAGCGTACAACCCCAACGATCCGGCGGAAGTTGAAAAACTTATCGCCGCCGCCGCCGAAGCTGACGAGCTGGCGACCGCTCTCCCCAGTGTCAAATTTTTCGCCTATTGCGCCCCGTGGCTCAAGGCAGGTTTCGCGCTGCAGCCGGAACGCCGCCGCTTCTTCTACACCGCAGAAAACAACAACCATGCCGCCGAAGAACTGGAAAAAGCTGTCGGTGTCAACTTCCCCAACACCTATTACCTCAACACCGTTATCGGTAAGATGAGCGGTGTGGTCCCGGCTTCCGCCGACCGTCCGGGACTTGCCGCCGGTGTCGAAAACGCCCATCTGGTCGAAGAGTTCAATACGATCTACATCTCCAGCTGCCCGGGGATCGAAGAGCGCAAAGTTCAGAACCTTTACGTCAAGAGCGATCTTTATCCCTTTGAAGAAGCCAAGCTCTACGGTCACAACGCCACGCACTTCCTCCTTGCCACTCTGGGCAAAGAAAAAGGCTTCAAGACAATGGATGAGCTTTCCGCCACTCCGGAGTTGATCGAGATCGCCCGCAAGGCATTCTTTGAAGAATCCGGCAGTGCGCTTATCAAAAAGTATGCCTCTCTCAATGACGAACTTTTCACCTCCGAAGGTTTCAAAGCATACGTCGACGGTCTGCTGGTCCGTATGACCAACCCGTTCCTCAAGGATGCCATCGACCGCATCACCCGCGACCTTGAACGCAAACTCAGCTGGGAAGACCGCGTCATCGGAACCATGCGTCTGGTTTTGGCTCAGGGCGGATCTCCTGTCAACTTTGCCAAGGGTGCCAAACTTGCGGCGGCGGAGTTCGCTGAAGGCGGCGATGTCAAAGAAAAACTTGCCGCTTTGTGGCCGCAGCCCTGGGGAGCTGAACACGACGCGCTCTGGGCGTTGTTGAAGTAAGCTGATATTTTTTGCTGCCGGATGATGGTGTACGCCATCATCCGGTTGTGTCCGGAGTTGTTTTTTTTTCGGACACGCACTTGTAATTTTACTTTTGATGTGCTATCTTCTAACAAAGACAGCTTTTTATTGTATCGTTATAAAAAATCTTATCAGACGGAGTCCCGTTGAAGAAAAAAAGAACAACAATGGCTGATGTCGCAAAAAGGGCAGGGTGTTCCGTGTCTATGGTATCCTATGTCCTGCGCACCGGAGAGAAGGGCAGTTCCGCGCCCAATACCCGGGAGCAGATAATGCGCGCAGTCGAAGAACTCGGTTACAAAACCGATTTTGCCGCCCGGGCTTTGCGTACCGGAAAGAGCCGTATCATCGGCGTTGTTCTGCCCCGGATCAATCAGGGATATCTGCACAGTCTGGTCATGGAACTGGAAGAGGCATTCCGCAACTACGGTTACTCGCTTTTTTATTCATACTTTCACAGCGGAGATGAACGGCATAAAAGTTTCGGCGATGCTATGGATCGGATGTCTGCGATGAATGTCGAAGCGATAATCACTCCGGGATTGCAAGATAATATGCCTGATATGAGCATACCGGTAATTATCTGGGGTAACGACCGCAAAGGGTACGATTGTGTGTATCCGGATAAAACCGCATTCGGCTTCGATGTGATAAAACGGCTTTATGAAAACGGTCACCGCAGGATTCTGGTTGCCGGAATAATCGAAGACAGCCGTTATGCGGCGATGAAAGAGGCCATGTGCCGATACGGCATACTGGAGCAGGCGCACTTTTTCGACGGTGTGGCATCTGCAAAAAATGCGGTCGTTGTAATGCGTGAGATCGCCGGGATGGAACTGCGCCCGACTGCGGTGGTGTTCCACTCCGATGAAATGGCGGTGAGCGGTATCTTTGAAGCGTACCGTCTCGGAATAAAAGTTCCGCAGGAAATAAGTGTTATCGGCTATGATAATCTGCCCATTGGAACGTGGGTCGCGCCGATGCTTACTACTTATGACCAGCGTTTTGATGTTATGGCGAAGGAGCTGGCGCGGGTGACGGTGTGCCGGTTGAAAAATCCGGATGTTCCGCGGTTATCCGTTGGTATCGAGATGAATTACATTGAACGTAAATCGTTTATTGCAATAACGCATTAAACCAAAAAAGGAGGGGTTGTCGTATGGATAATGTAAGTATCAAGTCCCACTGCAGTGGGAGTAAAACGTATCGTTTTACTCTTATCGAACTTCTGGTCGTCATTGCTATTATTGCGATTCTTGCGGCAATATTGCTTCCGGCGATCCAGAGTGCCAGACTGCGCGGGTTGAGTGCCGGTTGTATGAACAACCAGAAACAGATGGGCGGAGCTATCCAAATTTACGTCAACGACAGCGAATGGGTTCCGTATCGCATGAGTGGTCAATCCGTTCAAACCCGGTGGTACAGTATGAGACGTCTTTTCCCGGGCGCAAATATATCTGCCAATACGGCAGCCGGTATCACGCACACCAATCTTCCGGAAGGAGAACCGGAACGGCGCGGTGTTCAGACCTTCTTCTGCCCGCAACGTTATCAGCATCCGCTTCACCGGCTGCGCGCCAACGGCAACAGTAAACGCGCCAGTGCTGATGTCTACTTTACCTGGACGATAGATGTTGCCACTTCTCAGCTTTTTGCGCATGACAGAAATACCAAATTCAGCCGGATCAAAAAGCCGGGGCAGAAGTTTGCCATGGTGGAAATTTCCCGGCAGACTATCGGCAGCAGCTACACCCGTTACCACTGGATAAACGCCAACGTCTTCCCGCACGCAAAACATGCCAATGTGCTGCACTGGGACGGACACTCTGCTGCTTACAAGGAAGAGCTGCCCTACTTCTATCATGAATACGGCGGCACCAAAGCCGGAAACAGACAGGCTCAACATTATTGGGATTATGATTTTTAATATTTTCAAATATAAGGTGGTGTATGAAGAAGACAATTTTATTCCTGGGAGCAGTGCTTATGACTGTTGCAGCAAGTGCCTTTGAATTGGGAAAACAGGGCGGAAACATCTATTTCAACCGGATCAATACCCGTCCGGCACTGGAGATGAGTCAGCTTCTCGGAAAGGTGTTCGGTAAGAAGTATAAAGCCGTTCAGCTCAAAAACAGCGATTTTTCCAAACCGGGAATCTACATCGGTTTCCCCGCTCCCGGTGCAAAATTGAACATTCCGGCAGATAAAAAAGAATTTATTGCCGCTTTTGCCGACAGCAACCGGGTATTCCTCTGGGGCAATGACAGCGAACAGCTCAACGGCAGTGCGTTTGCCGTCGCCGATTTTCTGGAAAAGTATGCCGGCATCCGTTATCTCTGGCCCGGAGAACTGGGCACTGTCGCCGAACGGCAGAAGCCGGTTACTGTAAAGAAAGGTCTCGACCTTTACATCCCGCCGTTTGATCTGCGCTTGACCAACAGTTTCCACTACGGCTCCCGCAACCGTACCGTGCAGGAAAATGTCGATCTGGAGAACTGGCTCAAACATCAGAAGGTCGGCAAATCCATCCACGCTCACAGCGGTTCCGGGTTCCAGCACGCTTTTGAATCGCTTATGCCCCGCGAAGTCTACGGCAAAGAACACCCCGAATACTACTCTCTGGTCAGTCCGGAAAAATGGATCGGTGAACCCAAACCCGATAAACCCACCCGCTTGAGCGACCCCACCATGCCCGGCCCGTGGCAGCTCTGCACCTCCAATCCGGATGTGCGCCGCATCATCGCGGAAAAACTTGCCGCAAAAAAAAGCGAGGGTATCCAGTCCATCTCCCCCAATGACGGTTACGGTTTCTGCGAATGTGCCAACTGTCTGGCGCAGGACGGCAAAGATGCGGAACGTACCAAACAGAGCCGTTACTTTGTTCTCACCAACCGTATGTACAACTTCGCTGAAGATATTGCCAAACAGGTGAAAAAGCTCAATCCCAAAACCAAAGTCGGTATGTTCGCGTACAGCTTCTACGACGGCGTTCCGGATGGCAGGATCGAGTTTCCCGGCAATATGTATCTTTCTTACTGCTACATGGTTTACGATGCCAAAGATAAAGCTGCCGAAGATGTTATCAACAACAAGATCCTCGGTCTTGCCGCCACCGGTGCCAAAGTTATCGGCCGCGAATATTGGGGAACTCACTACACCATGGAGTACCCGCTTTCCCACAGCCGCAAGATCGACCGCAACATCAAAACTCTGCGCCGGGGCAATGCCGCCGGTATCTACGGCGAAACCGGATGCAGTTTCGGTCCCCGCGCCTCCGACTTGTACATACTTGCCAAGCTCAGCTGGAACCCGGATCTGAAGCGCGAAGATATCCTGATGGATTTCTGTGTCGCGGCTTTCGGTAAAAAAGCGGCTCCGGTGATGTTTGAACTCTTTGAAAAGATCGAAGACCGCGTTGAAAAAGGCTTTGCCGCCGATTTCGATGCCGCCTGTCCCAATTTCAGGTTCTACAAGAACACTTACGCAAAGAACAACTACGTCATGGCCCGGATTTTCGATCGTGACTTTACCAAAATGTGCAATGAATACTTCCGCAAAGCCGCCAAACTGGTCGATACTCCCACCCGGAAAGCGCGTTTGCAGTACATTATGAACGGTGTGAATTTTGCCAGAGTCACCAGCGATGCCCTGTGCGCCTACCAGGACCTTGCCGCCATCGGTGTCAATATGCCGCTCACCATGCCCTCCATGCTGAATGTCACCATGGAAAAGAATGCCATTCTTTCTGTGATCCGCGCATCGGCAAAAGCCTATTCCGAAAAAGAGTTCTACATCAACCGTTACAGCCTTGCCAACAATATCGGCCGCGCCCGCCGTTCCAACGCGATGAATCTGCGTCCGTGGGGAGCGATGACCGAAATCGCCACTATCGACCTTGCGGCGGATAAGTTCAACTATCTGGTCAACGGCGCGTTTGAATACTCTTCTTACAGCTGGGATGTCAAAAACATCAAAGGCAACAGCAAAAGTTCCTTTGTCACCTCCACCAACTGCGATGCCGACAACAACTATATGGTCACCAGCCACGCTTATCAGGGTATCAGCTTGCAGCTCGATGCTGTCAAAGGCGCGGAGATCGAAATCAAACAGCTGCGTCCCATCGGAGCCAAAGAGCCGATGGAGGCGCGTTTCCGGATGTTTGTAAAATCTGCCTCCGGCAATCCGGTCAAATTTATCAAGGTCATGCTCGGCGATAAAGAGTTGAAACTTGCCGCCGTCGAAGACGAAACCCGTGCCAACGGCGACTGGTACGAACTGCGCTCATACGCACTGCCGGTCGCGCCCGGAACTTACAACTTCCGTATCGTGGTCACCAATCCCGGCGATGCGCTCATGCTCAACTTCGATGAGTTGCGCCTCCGTTTGAAATCAATCAATCGTGTTACCAAATAAAACTTGTACAACCAAAGGAGTCAAACAATGAAAAAACACTTGATCGTCAGTGCATTGCTGCTGTGTTCGGTCATCGCTTCCGCCTTCGAACTGGGCAAAAGTGACGACGTCATCTACTGCAATGCGAAAAACCAGGTCTATGCGAAGGAGTTGAGTTTCTATCTCAACAAAGTCTTCGGCAAAAACTACACGCTCAAAGTTGTCAAAGGCATCTCTGATTTGCCGGGTATCTTCGTCGGTTTCCAGCGCAAAGAGGACAAAATCAATGTCCCGGAAGAAAAAGAGTTCACTGCCATCAGTGCCGCCGGTAAACAGCTTTTTATCTACGGCAGAGATAACAGGCATCTCAACTGCACCGGTTATACCGTAGCTGAATTTCTGGAGAAATATGCCGGTGTCCGCTTCCTCTGGCCGACTGAGATCGGTACGGTCGCAGAACCCAAAGCACCGGTCACCATCAAGGATGGTCTTGACCTCTACGTTCCCCCGTTTGATATCCGCTTGACCAGCAGTTATGTCAATGGCCGTACCGGTATCAATGATAAAGACTGGGGATATCTGGTCGCCTGGGCGCGTCACCACAAAATCGGAAGTTCCATCCGCCGTCGCGGTTCCGGCTTCCAGCATGCCTTTGCCAGTTTGATTCCCCGCACAAAATACGGCAAAACTCATCCGGAATACTTCTCTCTTGTGACGCCGGAAAAATGGATCGGAACTCCCAAGCCGACCGTTCCCACCCGTACCAACGAATACGGTCCGGATCAGATTTGTACCTCCAACCCGGAAGTCCGCCGCATCGTTGCACAGAAAATCGCTTCTTACAAAGATGATCGCGTTCATTCCATCTCTGCCAACGACGGTTTCGGTTTCTGCGAATGTGCCAACTGTAAAGCTCAGGACGGCCCGGATGCCAAGCGTTTCCGTCGCGACCACCAGATGGTAACCAATCGTATGCACAACTTCGCTCTGGATATTGCCACTCAGGTCAAAAAACTCAATCCCAAGGGTAAAGTCGGCATGTTCGCATACAGCTTCTATGACGGCATTCCTGACACCAAAATCAAATATCCCGGTAACATGTATCTCTCCTACTGCTACATGGTTTACGCCGCCAAAGATATCAAATCCGAAAACGTCATCAACGACAAACTGCTTGCTCTTTCTGCCACCGGCGCGAAAGTTGTCGGCCGTGAATACTGGGGTACTCACTACACCATGAACTACCCGCTTTCCCACAGCCGCAAGATCGACCGCAACCTCAAAACTTTGCACAAAGGTAATGCCGCCGGTATCTACGGTGAACCCGGAAAGAGCTTCGCCACCCGCGGCAGCGACCATTACATACTGTGTAAACTTGCCTGGAACCCCACGCTTAAACGGGAAGATATCCTCCGGGAATACTGCCTTGCCGCCTTCGGTCCCAAAGCTGCTCCCGTGATGTATGAACTTTACGAAAAAATCGAAGACTGGACCCAGAACGGTGTCGCCAACAAGGATAAGCGCGGAGTCAATTATCCGTATTACACCAACAGCTATGCCGAGTTCAACCGTCTGATGTCCGATATGTACAATGATAAATTTATCAAAATGTGCAACAACTACTTCAAAAAGGCGGCGAAACTGGTCGATACCCCGGAGCGTAAAGCGCGTTTGGAATATGTTAAAAACGGTATCCTTTACGCCAAGTACATCTCCGCCGCGCTGGTCTCCTATCGTGACCTTGCCGCTATGGGTATGAATATGTCGCTCACCCAGCCCTCCGGCTTGAACACCGTCATGGAACGCAGTGAGATCGCCAAGGTTGCCAACCGTGCTGTTGCGGCGTCCAAAGCCAAACGCGCTTTTGCCGGTAAAAACGGCCGCAACTTCGGTTTCTCCCACAGCACCCGCAGTGACAGCATCCATCTGCGCCCGTGGCAGACGCTTGCCGAAATGGCTCTCTCCGCACTGCGTACCAATACCTACAACTTCCTCGTCAACGGTGCGTTTGAATACACCACTTACAGCTGGGATATCACCGGTGACGGCAAGGCGGTCTGTGTTTACGATGTCAACTGCGATGATCCGGCGAACTACATGGTTCACAGCCACGCCAACCAGGGTATCAGTGTAAAAGTTGATCTCGCCCCCGGGCAGAAGATGGTTTTTGCCCAGAAGCGTAAGATCGGTGCCAGGGAAAAACAGCAGGTAACCGGTCAGATCATGGTTCGTTTTAACGGCAATCCGACCGAATTCGTCACCGCATATCTCGGCAAACATAAAATCGATTTGAAGTGGACTAACGAAGGGCTCAACGATAAAAACGGCTGGTGCGAATTGCGCTTCAAAGCCTTTGATCTCGCTCCCGGAACCTATGATTTCCGCATGGAAGTTGCCAATCCCAAAGGTTTCTTCGGCGGCAAAGCCAAAACTTTCCATTTCGATGATCTTAAAGTCTATCTCAAGAAAGTCCGGTGAAAGGTGTTTGATATATGAAAGCCAAGGTGTTTACAGTCTTCGCCGCGTTCTTCGCAGTGGCACTGAGTGCAGCTGCGTTTGAACTCGGCAAAAGCGATGAGACTATCTATTTCAGCAAGGAAAATCAGCTTCCTGCTGCTGAAATGAGTAAACTGCTCGGTAAAGTTTTCGGTAAAAACTACAAAACCGTTCTCCTTGCCAAAGTGGATAAAAAATCCCTGAAAACTCCCGGTATCTATATCGGGTTTGCCGCACCGGGATACCGTTACAACATTCCCGCTGACAAGAAAGAGTTTATCGGCAGATTTGCCGATGACAAGCGGCTTTTCATCTGGGGCAATGACAAAGAAAAACTCAAAGGTTCGGCTTTCGCCACCTTCGATTTTCTGGAAAAGTTTGCCGGTGTCCGCTTCCTGTGGCCGGGGGAACTCGGAACCGTTGCGGAGAAACGCTCTCCCGTTACCGTTCCCAATGGCGGATATATTTTTGTTCCGCCCTTTGAGTTGCGCATGACCAGCAGCTTCACTTATGGCCGCACCTCTCTTACCATACAGGAACGCGTTGACCTCGACCGCTGGCAGGATCACCATAAAGTCGGTCGTGCCACCCAGTCCCGCGGTTCGGGTTTCCAGCACGCGTTCAACAATCTGCTGCCCCGGCAGGTCTACGGCAAAACTCATCCGGAATACTATTCGCTTATCACCCCCGAACGCTGGATCGGTATGCCCAAACCCAATGTTCCGACCCGCCGCAACGATTACACCGTTTCCGGTCCGTGGCAGGTTTGCACCTCCAACAAGGATGTGCGCCGCATCTTCGCTGAAAAGATCGCCGCCCCCAAAGACGGCAGAATCCGTTCCATCTCCCCCAACGACGGTTACGGTTTCTGCGAATGTGCCAACTGCAAAGCGCAGGACGGCAAAGATGCCCAGCGTACCGGTAAAGCCGGTCATTTGCGCGTGACCAACCGGATGTATGATTTCGCGCAGGATATCGCCTGGCAGGTTTGGAAACTCAATCCCAAAGCGCGTATCGGCATGTTTGCGTACAGTTTCTATGATGGCGTACCGGATCAGAAGATCAAGTTCCCGCCCAACATGTATCTCTCCTACTGCTACATCATCTATCGTGCGGAAGACAAGGCAGCTGAAGATAAGATCAACAACAAGCTCCTCGGGCTTGCCGCCACCGGAGCAAAGGTCATCGGCCGTGAATACTGGGGCTGCCACTATACCATGGGGTATCCCTTGAGCCACAGCCGCAAGATCGACCGCAACATCAAAACTCTCTACAAATGCAACGCCGCCGGTATCTACGGCGAAACCGGCAAGAACTTCGGTTCCCGCGGTACGGATTTGTATATTTTGTGCAAACTTGCCTGGGATCCGACTCTGAAGCGTGAAGATATCCTCAAAGACTATTGCGATGCCGCTTTCGGCAAAAAAGCCAGTCCCGTGATGTACGAACTCTTTGAAAAGATCGAAGACTGGGTCGAATCCCACACCCGGGAATTCAAGACCAAAAAAGGCGTGAACTTCAAATATTACAAGAATGATTATGCGGAGTTCAACCGTTTCCAGGCCTCCATCTTCAATGAAGATTTCAACAAGATGTGCAAAAGCTATCTCAATAAGGCCGCCAAACTTGCCGATTCTGCTGACCGCAAAGCGCGCGTTCAGTTCTTCCGTATCGGTTTGATGAAAGCGATGAACACCACGGAAGTTCTCCGCGCCAACGCCGACCTTGCGGCGATCGGTGTCAATATGCCGCTCACGCAGCCGTCCGCCAACTTCATCCTCATGGAAAAAAGCGAGTTGATGAAGACGGTTCAAAACGCCATCGCCGCCAACCGGAAGCAGGCAGTTTATTCCTACACCTACGGACACAACTTCGCTTTCGGCAGAGGTCTCGGCAATGTGATAACTCTCCGCCCGTGGTACACTCTCGCTCAGGTGGCAAGAGTCGACATCCTGACCGGAAACTTCAACTATCTGGTCAACGGAGCGTTTGAGTTTTACGGTTACAGCTGGGATGCCAAAACTCTCAAAGGCAACGCCAAAAGCGCATTGGTCACCACTGATAACTGCGATGCACCCAACAACTACATGGTTACCAGCCACGCAGGGCAGGGAGTCAGTTTGCAGATCGACCTTGCACCCGGTGCAGCAATGGAAGTCCGGCAGCTCTGCCCCATTGCCGCCAAAGTTCCCATGCAGCTTTCCGGTCAGATGTTTGTCAAGTGTCCCGGCGGCGAGCCGCAGAAGTATGTCAACGCCTGGTTCGGCAAACACAAGCTGGAACTGTTTTGGGTCGATAAAGGGATGCAGACCCGCGGTGACTGGTGCGAAGTCCGCTTTAAACCCGTCGCGGTGGAAGCAGGAAAATATGATTTCCGTTTTACGGTCAGCAATCCTGACGGGAAAGCGCGGGTTTTCAACTTCGATGATCTGCGTTTGCAATTGAAAGAGATCAAAGGTGCTGCAAAGTAATTGAAGAAAGTCGGTAAATCATGAATGTAAAGAAATTTTTGTTGTTTGCCCTTGCGATGCTGATCTCCGTGTCAGCATCCGCATTTGAACTGGGCAAAAGCGATGCCACGATCTGGCACACCAAAAAGAGTGCCGCTCAGGCAAAGGTCCTGCAAACCTATCTGAGCCGGGTTTTCGGAAAAAAATATCCGCTGAAACTGTTCAGCAATGGCAAACATCTTCCCGGTATCTTTGTCGGCATCCGGCATCCCGGAAGTAAACTCAACGTGGATATGGAACGGGATTTTACCGTTATCCACAGCGAAAAAGACAAAGTTTATATCTACGGCAATGATAAAGCCAAACTTACCGGTACTGCCTATGCGGTCGCGGATTTTCTGGAAAAACATGCCGGTGTCCGCTTTTTGTGGCCGGGCGAACTCGGCACTGTCGCGGAAAAACGCGACCCCGTCACCATCAAAGATGGTACTGACCTTTATGTGCCGCCGTTCAAGCTGCGCATGACCAGCAGTTTTACCTACGGTATGCGGCTGCTGTCAGCCAAAGATGCAGCGGACTTGCACACCTGGCTGCTGCGGATGAAGACCGGACGTTCCATCTTCTCCAACGGTTCGGGGTTCCAGCACGCATTTTTCCATCTGCTCCCCCGCGAAAAGTATGGAAAAACGCACCCGGAATACTATTCTCTGGTCACTCCCGCCCGCTGGATCGGTGAACCCAAACCCACCGTTCCCACCCGGCGCAACGACCCCAGTTTCGGCGGTCCTGCCCAGCTTTGCACTTCCAATAAGGATGTCCGCCGTATCATTGCCGAAAAGATCGCCGCTCCGAAAGATGGCAAAATACGTTCCATTTCTCCCAATGACGGTTTCGGTTTCTGTGAATGTGCCAACTGTCTGGCGCAGGACGGCAACGATGCCAAGCGTCTCCGCAACAACCATCTGATGGTGACCAACCGGATGTATGATTTTGCGGAGGATATCGCAAAGCAGGTTTATAAACTCAATCCCAAAGCCAAAGTCGGTATGTTCGCATACAGCTTCTACAACGGCGTGCCGGAACAGAAGGTGCAGTTCCCGCCGAACATGTATCTTTCCTACTGCTACTTTATCGGTTTCACCAGAAATAAAGCCGAAGAAGATGAGATCAACAACAAGATCATCGGTCTGGGCAAAACCGGTGCGCAGGTCATTGGACGGGAATACTGGGGTACGCACTACACCATGAATTACCCGCTTTCGCACAGCCGCAAGATCGACCGCAACGTCAAGGCTCTGCATAAAGCCAACGCCGCCGGTATCTACGGTGAAACCGGCAAGTGTTTTGCCGCGCGTGCGACCGACTTGTACATTTTGTGCAAATTGTCCTGGGATCCCACGCTTAAGCGCGAAGATCTGCTCAAAGAGTTCTGCGATGCCGCGTTCGGAGCGAAAGCAAGTCCAGTGATGTATCAGCTCTTTGAAAAGATCGAAGATCGCGTTGAAAAATATATGCCGCAATTCTTCTCCGGAAAAATGGTGAAATTTTATCCCAACGGCTATGCTGAACGCAACCGTTTGATGTCGGAAGTCATCTTCAATGCGGATTTTCAGAAGATGTGCGCTCCGCTTATCAAAAAGGCGCGCCAGCTTGCTGACACCCCCGAACGCAAAGCGCGTGTCGATTTCATCAATCGCGGTATCCGCATGGCGGCGATCACCACTGAATCTCTGCGCAGCATCGCTGACCTTGCCGCCGCCGGTGTCAATATGCCGCTCACTCAGCCGTCGACCGCCAATATCCGCATGGAGAAAAAGAACCTTATCAAGATCGCCGGCCGTGCCGTCAAAGCCGAAGGTGCCCGCAACACCTTTTTGCTTGCCAACTCCGGAGATAACGCCATCACCCGCGGAGTCTTCTTCGGCAGTACCAGTTTCAGCTTGCGGCCGTGGAAAGGTCTGGCTGAAATCGCACTTATCCAGCTCAAAAACGGCATGTACAACTACGTTGTCAACAACGCGTTCGAATACTACGGTTACAGCTGGGATGTAAAAAACATCAAGGGTGACGGTAAATTCCAATACACTGCCGCTACCAACCGCGATTCTGACGACAACTACATGGTTCCCTGCCATGCCGGACAGGGTATCAGTTTGCAGCTTGATATGCCTGCCGGAAGTGAAATGAGTATTACTCAGCTGCGCCCGGCATCCTCCGATGTTCCGGTGCGGGCATCGCTGGGTTTCTATGTCAGGAGTGCCGGAAATCCGCTGAAAAATCTTACCGTTTATCTCGGAAACAAAAAGCTCGAAGGCATCTGGGTCAACGAGAAGCTCCAGAATGGTGACAACTGGCAGGAACTGCGCTTTGTTCCGGTGGAACTGGAGCCGGGCGACTATCAGATCAAGGTGATAGTTTCCAACCCGGCAAAAGATAAGGCTGCCACGCTGAACTTTGATAATTTTCAGTTGAAATTCAAAGAGTTGCGCAAAGTCGCAAAAAAAGGAGCTGCAAAATGATTTTTCCGGAAATCACCCATTACATGGGAGCCGATGTCACCGGTTCTGCTATCGGTGCCCGCATGGAAGAGTTTGCCGAAGCGGGGATCAAACACCTGCAATTGAATCCCAAAGACTTGCAGCGGATGAAAGATGATCCTGAGTACCGCCGGGAAATGTTTTATCAGGCGGACAGAAACAAGCTCACCATCCGCGATGCTCACGCACCGCATCAGGTGGAAGATTCTCTGGCGGTTCCCATTCCGGTGGAAGTCGTTACCAAATCTCTGCTCAACGCCATTGAGATCGCAGGCTCCCTCGGTATCGTAACGTTGACCATTCACGCCGGCAGAACGCGGCGGGTAGGGGAGTTTTCGCACGATTACGGCTTGTTTCCGTATGTCGATCTTCCGGCGGCGGAAGAGCGGGTTTATCAGGCGTTGGATGTTCTGATTCCCGCCGCAGAGAAAAACAACTGCATTCTGGCATTGGAAAACCTCTTCCTCCCGGCGTGCGTTGCGGATTTTCTCACTCCGATAGTGGAAAAATACAATCATCCCAACCTCGGAATGTGCTACGATTCCGGTCACGCATTGCTGGTGGAAGCTCAGGAAGGCAAAACCTCGGATGATATCGCCGAATGGATACGCTGCGGCTGGGATGATGACAAGGTCATCTTCCAGAACGATCAGCTCGACCGGATGCTGAATCAGGTCGTCACCACCCATTTGCACGATAACAACGGCAAAAACGACCAGCACCTTGCCCCCGGCGACGGTGTCGGCAACTGGGATTCCATCGTTGAGCGTTTGAAAAAAGCTCCGCGTCTGACCACTTTGCAGTCAGAATTGATCGGACGGCTGACTCTGGCTCCGGCACGCGATATGGTGGAATGGTATAAGATGTTCAACATTTAACGAGAAAGGTGTTTTATGAAAAATGTAAAGTTTTTATTTGCGGCATTGGCAGCACTGCTGATGTCAACGGCGTTTGCCGCCAAACCGGTAGGAGTCTGGAAAGGCAACTCCTGGCAGCGGCTGGGCGAACTGGTAAATGTTACCGTGTTCAATCCGCAGTGGGATAAAGCCAAACCGCTTACCGTCAACTTCACCGGAAAAGAATTTGACAAAGTTTCCGCCGTGGTCTACCTTCACGGTTTCAACAACATCTTCCGTTTCCGGGAATGGAGCAAGGATTCCATCAAAAAAATGGAAGAATTTGTTTCCAACGGCGGCACTCTGGTCGTGCTGATCGATGGTGCGCCCCGTCCGTCTTCAGTAAGCAACACCCGGGACATGAGCAAACTGCTCGGTGCCAAAAAGTATGTTTCACTGTCCGGGACTCCGGAAGTCATGGATCCGGCATGGAAGGATTGCGTATCCTGTCCGGAAGTTGTCAAACACATGCTCGATCCCAAGACGACCAATAACAAAAAATCAGAACCGGTTATCGCGTTGAGCGGTTTCACCACTGCCAAACCGATCATCGGCAACGCCTCCGGCGCAACTGTTGCCGTCAACACGCTTGGCAAAGGCAAAGTTTATTTTATCAACGTCCGTCTGACCGAATCTCTGACGAAATACCCCCAGCCTTATCACCGGACCGCCAACGCCGCGTGGGAACAGTATCTTCCCTTTGCCAAAAAGATCCACTCCATCCTGATGGCCGCGAAACCGGCGTTGAGCAAGGAAAAACGCGAGATCTGGGATCCGAAACCCCTCGGTCCCAAAGCATCGCCTGCCAAAATCAAACCGCGCGCTCCGAAAACTCTGGTTTCTGCGCGTAAGTATGAGAAACTCAGCGGCGCGCCGCTGGCACTGGTCGTCGATGGCAAGCCGCAGGCATTGCTTGTTGCCCGCCGCATCGGTGAACGCGGTGCGTTCGATGAACTTTCCCGTTTGGTACTCAAGATGTCCGGAGCCAAACTTCAGCAGCCGAACCCCAAAGCTGTTTCTGAAAAGGATGGCAAGTGGTCATGGCGCCGTCAGAAGTACGCCACCAAAATTCAGTTTGAGATTTCCGAAAAGGTGGAGATCATCGCTTCCGGCAACACCATCACCATCAGTGCGCCGAACCCCACGATCGGTATCCACACCTTTATGCGTGAAGCACTGGGCTACCGTATGCTCTGGCCGGGAAAAGATGGTGAAGTCTACACCAAGAGTGCCAACGTCAGCGTTCCTGCGTTTAAACTCACCGACGGCACCCCGATCCGTCAGCGTGCTCTCCGCAACGGTCTTTCCTGCGGAAAATATCCGTGGAAAATGCCAAGCGGCAAAGTCATTCAGGTCAACTCCCGTCCCGGCATGAGCAAAGGTTGCGACATCCTCGGCATGGATGTCCGCGAAGTTGTCAAAGCGCGCAGTGCCCACAGCACATGGTTTGCTCCGCAGCGTCTCGGCGGAACCCTCCGCGAAGGCGGCGGTGTCAACTTCTACAACTGGCAGCAAAAGTATGGCAAGACCAAACCGCAGCTGCTCGCACTGCAGTTTGAAACTGTACGCAAGATGAAGACGAAGCACGTCCGCATTTGCAAATCCAATCCGGAAACGATCAAAATCGCCGTTCAGGAAGCTCTTCACAACCTGAAGCGTCCCAGAAACAAGAACGTTGAATACTACCGTTTCTCCCCCAGCGACGGCGGTTACGATATCATGTGTATGTGCGAAAATTGCCGTAAATGGGACCCCACCGGCGGCTTCGTCGGAACCTCCCGCGCCTATCTCGGCCGCAACCGTCCGGTTTTCCCGTATCCCCGTATGACCGACCGTGTGCTGCGCTTCACCTGTGAAGCGGCGCGCGAACTGCAGAAGCACAAGCCGAATATGAAGGTTGTTTATCTGGCGTATGCCGGTTATCTTGCCCCGCCGGAATATTACCATGATATCCCGGAAAACATTCTGGTCACCTTTGTCGGCGGTGAATATCTCAACACCAAACAGCGTGACCGCGACCGCAAGTATTGGCAGTATTGGTCCGGCGTGGCAAAAGAGTTGTGCTGGCGGCCGAACTTCCTCGGAGGCGGCAGCGGTATGCCGTTGATGTACTTCCGGGAAATGGCGAAAGACCTCAAGCACTTCGCCGCTACCGGCATGGTCGGCGGTGACTTCGACACGCTGCCGCACCACTGGGCGACCAACGCTCTCAACTACTATATCCTTGCCAACTTGCTGTGGGATCCGGCAACTCCGCTGGAAGATCTTATCAACGACTTCTGCGACAAGGGATTCGGTGCCGCCTCTGCTGATATGAAACGTTACTATGAGCATTGTGAAAAGCTCACGGCGAACTATGTTTCCTTGGGTGGCGAATCCATCAAGCAGCTGGAAGACCTTACTGCGGTCCCGTCTTCCGGATTCGGCAAATTCTGCCGCGCGTTTACGGCGGATGAGTTCAAAAAGCTGGAAAACATCCTTGCGGATGCCCGGAAAAAAGTCGCTGCCGGTTCTCCGGAATTCAACCGCATCAACTTTGTTGCCACGGGATTGAAGTTCTTCAAGTTGAACCGCGAGTTTGCCATGAAGTACTGGAACACGCCTGCCAAACAGCGCAAAACTCTGATTCCGGAAATCGACAAGCTGGTCGTGGAATGGAAGAAGATCTTCGCTGAATATCCCTTCGCCATCAACATCCCGGCGATCGCTGATAACTACTACTACGGTTTCTTCCGCAACTGCGGTTGGAAACCCATTCACCAGTTCGCCAAATAATACGGCGAACTGCTGCGACAAAGCAGACCGGGACGGTGCATTTGCACCGTCCTTTTTTTATTGGGGCTGGCGCAGTGCAATGCTCCACTTGGAGCGGGGGGTTTTGTACGGATGGGTACGGATGGGTACAGATAGGTACGGAGGATGGGCTGTTGGAGTGAGCAGCAAGCCGGGGGGGAGGGGCTGGCGCAGTGCAAAGCTCCACTTGGAGCGGAAGTTTGGTTCGGCGCAATAGATCGCTGGCTTTGATGTGGGGGCTCCTCGCCCCCACGCCCCCCGGCAGGGCGCGCAAGCCCTGCACCGGAGTTGGGAGCTGGTCTGCCGGGCTTCTTTCGGCAATTCCGAATGTGCCAAAATTGCGAAAAATCTGTCGCCTTTTCTGGCGGCAGATTTTTCACTCTTTTGTCACGGTTCCGCCCGCGGGGGCCCTCACGTCCCCCGCACCCCCTTGCGTTGGCTGCCGCAATGCGGAGTACCACTTGGGGGGATGGGCGGTTGGAGTGAGCGGCTATGCCAACGGATTTATCTATGTACAAGCAACTCAACACTCTCTGTACCCATCCGTACAGACCGGTATGCATTCAAGTGGCGGTCGGAACTGGCGGCAGCCATAAGCCGCGCAAGCGGCGCACTCCACCCACTACCCTGGTCGCCGTCAGGCGACACATACTCCAGTAAAGCCCGTAGGCGGTGATATCACACAGCCGGGCGGGTTTTGCAAGCGAGAAGCGAGGGGAGTGGACTTGCGTCCTCGACCCTCGCGGCGAGCGCAGCAAGGCGCGCTCCGGCAAAGCGAGATCACCGCCACTCCATCCGCAGCAAGGCGCGCTCCACAGCGAGATCAACGCCGAAGGGAGATTTTTTTGAGTTATTGGTAACGCGGCAGATATACTTTGTTGATTTCGTGACGGCGCAGTTTCAAGTCACTGATATCAATGCCGAAGATACGCGAAAAAGTACGGTACATGACCGTGGTCGCATCATTCGCACTGTGGACACCGGATTGATGGTTGCGGTTCATCGTGGCAGGTGTGTCGCTGCCGTCACCGTATTCTCCGATCAAGCGCGCCGCATGAAACGCATTCATCGAGCGCAAGTCCCCGGAAAAATCGTGGACGAAACTGTTGTCGAACTGGTTGAGATCCCGCCAGCGGATGTAATTTTCATACCGCAAAATGCTCCGGCGGCTGTATTCTGCGGATGTCATTGCGGATGAGGAGCCGGACAACACCGATCCGCCGCCGTTCCGCTGGATACTGCCCTGATACGAAAAGGGTATCTGCAAAGCACCGGTATTACGGCTGCGCATCCGGTACCGCTTCCCGCCGCGCTTGAACAATGTGACGGAGTCGCCGAAACTTCCGCCGGAACTCTCTTTGATGTAGGATTTGTTCAACCGCAGAGAAGGATAGTACCAAGAGGAGTACTCTTCAGAGTTTTCGGTACTTGCGCCGGATTCCCGAGCCGTCCGGTGGGCGTTGCTCCGGGCGGAAAGCAGCAGCGTATTGCTGCGCATTTCAACGCCGCTCAACATTACGACCGCCAGTATCATCCCGGTAAGGATGAGCAGCATGATGGTCAGCTCCATCATCGCCTGACCGGATTCGCTGTTGTTTAATATCTTTTTCACATTCTCACCGGAGCTTTCTTGGTACTGAAACCGCTGCCGAAGTGGGACAATCCGCCGCCGCCGCCCTGACAGTTGCAGCAAGTTCCGCAACACTTCGGATCCAGTGTCGGATCCATTTCGCCGCGTTTCACAACGTGACCTTTGCTGTCTACGACCATATAGTTTTCGTTATTGAGATAGTGCCGCTGAGCAGTACCGCCGTTGATCTGATCGACAAAATTGACTATGCCGCTCCGGACAGTGGTGTTTACACAGGGGATGAAGATCGCCGGTTCCTGAAAATATCCGGGAAGCGTGCGGTTTCCACCTTTCAAGCTGTACTGGTAATCGTCGGGATCTTTTTCCCGTTTTTCATGCCACTCTTTGAGCTTGCTTCGCCAGGTGCGGTCAAATTCGTTTTCGTTGAAGTTCGGATTCCACAAATAGTAGCGGAACTGCGGACCGAGAACCAGAATACGCAGCGCATTGAGATAGTATTCACAACCGGAAGGCAGCGTCCCGTCTTTATTTTCGAGATCCTCCTGTACCGACAGCCACATGAGAAAACGGCGCAGATTCCGATCTTCATCAAGTTGGCGCAATACATAAAAATTGTACGGTATCGGCATGTAGGTCGGCATCAAAATCACCTTGTCGAACACCGGCAACACCAGCGGCAGTTCGATAGGCGGCTGTTCATCTTTCAGATTTCCCAGCGTTTTGGCGATCGTTCCCGGACGGTAATCGCTGAAATCGGTGATGTTGCCACCGGAACGGTTGCTGCCGATACGGATGGTGTTTTTATTGAAGCTGCGCTGACCGGTAAAGCGGACGATGGAGGTGACTTTGCCCAAATCTGCTGCCGTTTCAACGTATGCCGCAGGTCCCTCATAGCGGTACTGCGGTTTTACATGACGGCGCAGCACATCGCCGGTGAACCAGTAGTTGTAGTGGTCTGTATCGTAATCACTGTAATTCTGGCGGAAGTAGGAAGGATACCAGGAGTTATCGTAACTGAAAAAATTTATCGACAACCGGCTTGGAGCATAGGGACCGGTGGTGTTATTATAGATTTGCTGAATATGTTCCGGAGAAAGATGGTTCTTAGCAGCATCGGTCACCACCTGACGCTTCCCGTCATTAAAGATGGACGTGTCTCCGGTGACAGAAAGTCCGAGCGTAAAGATTTCACTCTCTTTCGGGAACGCGACCCGGGAATAATCAATATCCCACCACGGCGGATTGGCAAAGCGCGTATCCCAGGCGTTATATTTTACCAGACGTGCCAATTCACCGTAACTGTCCTGGTGCGGATAGATGGCACCGTAATTTGCCGCCTTTATAGCGGCATCAAGAACATATATTTTTTCATAAAACGATTGATACGACAGTTCCGGCGGGTCGACCCGGGGAGTTGAACCGTTTATGGCATTGGGATAGACGGCGATACCGTTGCGGGATATGGTTTCCACCAGGTCGATGTAAGGAGCTTTCCAGGCATAATTGTAGATAAATTCCGCTGCTCCCCCCATCTCCGGACGGTAACGGCTGCTGTTGCGGAGTTGGTTTACATAATCGTCAAGATCTCCGATGGAGACTATGCCGTTGGCTTTTGCCGCCTGCTGGGCGGCAGCGAGCCCGATCAGCGGTCCGATAAAGCTGATACGGCTCTGCATTTCGGTAAGGACATCGATACGTTTCTGCAACGCTTCTGCGCGGAGAGCTTCAAACACCTGGTCGGAAAGGAACGGATAACGTTCCCTTTTCGGCAGAGGAACGCCCCAGTTGTCATCATCGGTAAGTAATACGGAACAGGCTTTGACCAGATTTATTTCTCCGATCAGATTTAGTGAATCGCGCTGCCATGAAGCACCGGCGATGGCGGCGGCCTCCTGAGCGGTTTCCACTTTGAATTTGGCGCGGATGCTGTTGTAGATGTCAAATCCGGCAAATACCAGCAGCAGCAGCACGATCAGGATAAAGATACCGGTCACCAGTACCTGACCGGATTCAGCAGCTCTTTTGCAGTTCGGCGCGTTCACAGCTCACTCCTCCAAAAGCGTTTTGGCGTAATTGTTGGTATAAACCCGGGATGACGGGACCGGATTGCGGCTGATGGAAAAGAGCGAAGAGAACGATTTATTCAAAAGCTGGTCGTTCTCCATGCGCACCAGCGCGACCACATCATCATCGGTGTATTTTCCATAAACATGCAACGATGGCGAACCGGAGGCGGAACTCTGGTGCCAATATTCATAACGGACACCGGAACCGTCACCGTACACCATATAGTTTTCGGCGGCGTATTCATCATTTTCTCCGGCGCCGACACTGCGCCCGGACATGGCGATACCGGCGACCCGGGCGGCGCGCAGAGAAAGTTCCGGTTCAAATCCGAGCGCGAGCGATTTTGAAGCGTAAAAAGCGGAATACTGGCAAATCTGCTCAGTTACACACCATTTGTACACTTGAAGCATGGCAAAGACGATCAGAAACAATATCGTGACCGCCATCACCGATTCCAAAGCGGTAGCTCCGCGCTGGCTGCGCTCCTTGCGGTAAAGTTTGAACCGGGAATATTTCATCGCATCACCTCATGGAAAGATTTACTGCAAATGTCCGCAATGCCAGCTCATCGCTGACATTGAAACGCAAAGTGTTTTCCAACTCTTCCGATTCCTTCAAAATCGCCTCTCCCCGTTCCCGGGGGATGTTGAGCGGTATCGGCAGATGGTCAAAGATATCCGGAGTCGGCAGATCCGCCGGGGATACGCCGCAGGATAACATATAGATCTGGGAACAGAATGTCGTTATAAACGCGATAAAGCGGCGGCGGTGACGGATATACTCCCCGCTTGCCGCATCCGCGATGCGCGCTTCAAGCTGTTTGACAAATGCGGGGTCTTCGCTGTTTGCCGCAACGGCAAGCTGATCCTGAAATTCGAGCTTGACACATTCGTATGCGGAACTTTCCAACTCGGACATAACACCAAGCAGACGCTGCAACGCTTCTTCGGTACAGCAAAGATCGTTATGGCAGTTGAAACAAAGATCAAAGACCGCCTGTCCGGCCTCCTGAACGCCGGCGAACTCAAAGCGGCACAGATTATCCGGAAGAGAGAGCAGTTGACAGCGGGAACGGGTGGTCGGCAGCAGCGCGGAGGGATTGGCTGTACACAGGATCAAAGTCGTTTCCGGCGGCGGCTCTTCCAGAGTTTTAAGCAGGGCATTTTGAGCTTCAACGCCCATGCGGTCGGCATCGATGATAACGCCGAACTTCCGGTATTTACCGGCGGTATATCCGAGATGGTCGAGCATATCGCGCAAGGTGTTCGGCTCCGGATTGGTGCGGTCGCCCACGCGGATCTGGTACATCTTTCCGACCGGGGAGATCTTGTGCAGATCAGCATAAGTTCCGCTTTCGATCTGACGGCAGAAAGGACAAGTCGTATCCGGGCGGCCGTTGACCGGAGTCCGGCAACCGGCAAGCTGTTCCAGAACGACAGCGAACTCCGCACGGGTGCGGTCATCCGGAGCGTGGATAAGGAAACTGTGAGTCAAACGTCCGGCATTGCGGGCATTTTCCAGACATTTCAGCAGATCCGGACAGCGTTTCAAATATTCAGAATATAAGCTCATGAGCAACCTTTTCCACTTGTTCGATCACATTATCCAGCGTTTTTGAGGCATCGATCACCCTGATGCGTTCGGGAGATCCTTTCGCCAGCGCAAGGAACGCCTCCCGCACCCGGCGGTGAAAATCCAGCTTTTCCGCTTCAAAACGGTCGTTGTCCGCATCGGCACTGCGGCGGCGGGCGACCCGCTCAAAACCGGTTTCCGGCGGCAGATCCAACAGCAATGTAAAGTCCGGAACACAGCCGCCTGTGGCAAAATCATTCAAAAAGTTGATGGTTCCCATGTCCATATCTCTGCCGCCGCCCTGATAGGCGCAGGTCGAATCGGAAAAACGGTCGCAGATGACCGATGTTCCGGAGGCGAGGGCAGGGGCTATCTTCTCCCGGACGTGCTGGGCTCTGGCGGCCTCCATGAGCAGCAGTTCGGTTTCCGGGTGGATGGTCTCATTCTGATCGGGTTTGCTTTTTACAACTTCCCGCAACTTTTCCGCCAACGGAGTTCCGCCGGGTTCCCGGGTGCAGATCACGGGATAGCCATGGGCTTCAAGATGCCGGGTCAAAATGGCGGCACAGGAACTTTTTCCGGCACCTTCGGGGCCTTCGATAGTGATAAAGAAAGCCTTTTTTTTCTCTTTTGCCATAGTATACCGTCCTTAAATGTAAAATAATTCAAAAAAAACACCTTTTAAAACATAGTTCCATTTGCTCTAAAGTTCAAATGGTGATATATTGTAAAATGTGAAATTTTATTGTTTTTTTTAACAAAAGAGGGGCGAAACGCTCCAAAACGTGAAAGAGAGTATGATTATGGCTAAAGAACTGTCCCGTTCAACCTATCTGGAAAAGAATGTCGGCGACTATCCTGCAACCGTGGAGATCGCCGGGAAACTTTACGAAAAAGTCGAGGACCTGCGCTATGGTACCAACCCCCATCAGCCGGCGGCATTTTACCGTCAGGCCGGTGTCGAAAGTGCCATCGGTTCCATGCAGATTTTGAAAAACGGCAAGAGCGGTCTTTCCCAAACCAATCTGGAAGACATTTCCGGCGCACTCAACATCGTCAAGTATTGCGAAACTGCCAGCTGCGCGGTGATGAAACATGTCAATCCCTCCGGTGCCGCCATGGGATGCAAGGGCGAATCTCTGCTCGATGTTTACAAGAAAGCCCGCGATGCTGATTCCCGAGCCGCTTTCGGCAGCGTGGTCGCCTTCAACGTCAAGGTCGATTGCGAAACTGCCAAAGAGATCATGAGCACTTTCGTTGAATGTGTGGTCGCCCCCGATTATGAAGATGGCGTTCTGGATATCTTCAACGACGGCGAAACCTACAAACTCAACAAACACATCCGCATCATCAAATGCGGCGATCTGGCAACTCTGCCCCGTTTCCGCAGTGAAGCCGCCGCCGGCAGCGACACCATCAAGGTTCTTGCCGACGGTTCTCTGGTCATCGCGGCTCCCTTGCTGACCGCCATTTGTTCCACTGACGAACTGGTTCCGGCATCCGGCAGCAACTCCCGCTGCGGCGAACAAGTTTCCAACGTTCCGTGCAGTGAAGAAATGAAACAGGATCTGGTCTTCTCCTGGCATGTCAACCTCAGTGTCCGTTCCAACGGCGTGGTCATCGTTGCCAACGGTCAGACTCTCTCCGTCGGAACCGGTGAACAGGATCGTGTCGGCGCCATCGAACAGGCTATCGTCAAATTCAAAGAGAAATACACCGGAACTGCCACGCTGGAAGGTGCGGTCATGTCCAGTGACGGATTTTTCCCCTTTGAAGACGGTGTTGAAGTTGCCGCCAAAGCCGGTATCAAAGCGATCATCGCTCCCTCCGGCAGTCTGCGGGATGCGGATGTTATCAAGCGCGCCAACGAACTTGGTGTCGCGCTCTTCCACGCCCCGGAACGTATCTTCTCCCACCATTGATAAAATTTAAAGAAAAATACACGGAGTACACTCTATTAT
This sequence comes from Lentisphaeria bacterium, assembly GCA_017508135.1. Lineage (GTDB taxonomy): Bacteria > Verrucomicrobiota > Lentisphaeria > Victivallales > Victivallaceae > UBA1784. The sequence goes on from JAFVZN010000020.1 coordinate 50,317, forward strand.
GTCTAAACGTGAAGTTAAAAGAATTGACGGTTTTGAAAAGGAACTGCTCTCAGAATCCGAACGCGTTGAACTCTGGATCAGCAAATATTGGCTCAAAGTCGTGGTCGTTTCGTTGATCGTCGTTGTTATCGGCGTTGTTATTTACGCAGTAAAGCAGAGTTCTGAAAAGGCGGAACTTGCCGCCCAGCAGGAACTTTTCTCAGCCTCCAAAGAGAAACTTGCCGCCGCTATTGCCGCGCATCCCGATGCTCCCGGTGTCGAACTTGCCATGCTGCGGCAGGCAGGCTTCCTGCAGGAAGACAAAAAGTATGACGAAGCCGCAGAGATGCTGAAAAAACTCGCCGCCAGCAATGCCGATATCCTGATCCGGCAGATCGCCGCGCTCAACGCCGCTGCCGCTCTGGAAGCCGCCGGCAAAATTGCCGATGCCGCCGCCGCTTACGCCTCAGCAGTTGATTTCAACGATTTCTCCTCCGGCATCAAAGCTGAAGCTGCTTTCCAGGCGGCACGGCTTTATGTCGCGCAGAAAAAGACCGCCGAAGCCAAAAAACTGCTTCAGCGCATCATCGACCGCAAAGCCGGTGTTATTAACGATATGGGATTCATCGTCTGGGTCACTCAGTGTGAACAGCTGATGACCGCCATTGAAAACGGCGACCTCCCGGTGAAACCGGCTCCGGCGGCGAAAAAGTCCGCTCCGGCAAAAAAGTCCGCTCCGGCAAAGAAGTAAGGCTGAACAATGGAATTGACCCGGCGCGAAAAAAGCCTTGTCAAAGCCCTCGCGACCCGGAATGGCCGCCGCCGTTCCGGGTGTTGCCGTTGTGAAGGGGTGAGAGCCGTAAGAGAACTGCTGGACAACTGTCCGGAACTGGTAAAATTCACAGTAGCCACGGAACGCGGACTTGATTCTCTCCCCGGAACCAAACCGGCTGAGGTGCGTATCGTCAGCGAAAAAGAGTTCGATGAACTTGCCGATACGGTAAATTCTCAAGGCATACTCACCGTTGCCGACATCCCGCAAGATGCCGATGATTCGGCAGAGGGAGATTTTATCCTCGCCCTCGATCAGCTCGGTGATCCGGGTAATTTCGGTACTATCGCCCGCACCTTCCGCGCCGCCGGCGGCAGAGAGATGTGGTACACCAAAGGTTCCATCGACCCGTGGGGCGACAAGGCGATCCGCGCCGGAATGGGCGCACAGTTCGGATTGAAAATGCGCCGTTTTGAAACGTTGGAAGATCTGGCAAAGCGTGCCGCTTCTGACGGTTACACCAAATTTTTTATTGCAGATCCGCATCAGGGGGAAAGCTGTTTCAAATGCGAAGAGTTGTTTTCCCGTTCTGTCATCGTAATAGGAGGAGAACCCAACGGCGTACTGGGCGTTTGTCCCGATGCCGGAAGAGTTATCATTCCGATGCCCGGAGATTATGAATCGCTGAACGCCGCGCAGGCGGCGACAATTATAATTTTTGAATCTGTGCGGCGAAAACTTGAAGCCGCTGACAAATAATTTGAAATATCTTATGAATAACTGGCTTCTTTTTTACGCGGCATCGTTCTGTGCCGGATGTTCTCTTTGTATGATAATGACCCCGGTGTTCCGGATCATTGCCGCCAAAACCGGATTGATGGATGTTCCGCAAAACAACCACAAAGGACACGGGAAAGCTACTCCATTGCTCGGCGGGGCGGCGATGTTTATTTCCTGGCTGATCGTTTTGTCTGCCGGGATAGCGGTGCTTCTTTACTCTGTCGAAAAGGAATGGTTTTTCAGCAATTACATCACTTTTGACGGATTGCTTAATGCATCTACGGAGCTTATCTGGCTGGTGATTGCCGCAACGGGAGCTGTGGTATTGGGCTTGATCGACGATAAATACGCCCTCTCTGCCGGAGTGAAATTCGGCGGACAATTCATCATCGCACTGATCGCGGTACTGCTGGGCGGTGTCAAGGTGACTTTTTTCATCAATAACGCCGTCATTGCCTCCGGGATAAGTATATTCTGGGTGATGCTGATGATGAATTCCATCAACTTTTTTGACAACATGGATGGACTTGCCGCCGGAACGATTGCGATAGCATCCGGATTTTTTACGGTCATTGCGGCGTTGAACAACCAATATTTCATGGCACTGTTTTCTGCATTGAACTGCGGTGTCTGCTGCGGATTCTGGTTCTACAATGCGGCACCGGCAACGATCTTTATGGGGGATTCCGGCAGTCACTTTATCGGATTGCTGGCGGCGGTGATGGCGGCTAAAGTCACCTGCTTTGATGCCGGGTATTCGCTCTCCCGCTTCCCTGTGCTTATTCCGGCATTGATTTTGGCTCTGCCGCTCTTTGATACCCTGATGGTCGTCATCATTCGCACCTGCAACAAAAAACCTTTCTGGATAGGGGATCACAACCATATCTCCCACCGGTTTGTCAAAATGGGACTTTCCCGGCCGCAGGCGGTACTGCTGGTCCATTTGACCGCGTTGGCGATCGGAGCTACGGCTCTGCCGATATATTGGGGAGATTTCCGCACTGCGGCGGTACTGATCATCCAGTGTTTGCTGATACTGGGAATAATCACGATACTGCAGATCGCCGCCAGGACTAAGGATTGAGTTTCGGCAATCCCCGCGCAGCGCGCTGTTTACAGAACTCCTGATAGAGCAATGGATCGCGGAACAGTTTTTTCAGCAGCTTGCTGGAGGATATTCCGCACAGTTCTGCACTGCGTTTGTGGTCAAAGCCGCAAGAATGGAGGATATCGAACAGCTGCGCCGCAAACAACGGATAGTCCTCCGCCTCCATGGAACACTCGATACGCTCCGGAGGTGATGGCGTTTCAACGCGCATATTGAGCGCGATGGATAGCTTCAATTTCCTTACCGCATTACTGCGGTTGCGGTGCTGGCTGCGTTCAGTGCAATCTTCCGCCCGCAGATCAGTCCCGTTCAAAAGCACCCGGACGGCACTGGAGGTCTTGTTGCGGTGCTGGCCTCCGGCTCCGGAGGCTTTGAAAAACTCCAAAGTGCAATGGCGCAGAAAGTCTGCTTCCGGCAATATCAGCAATGTGTTCCGTTCAGTCATCTTTATGAAAATATACTGTTTATACTTGAAAAATCGTTCTGTTGAAAATATATTATGTCAGTAGTGATATTTCAAATAAAAAAATTATTTTTCTTCGGAGAAAAAAGTCAATGGAAAAGTGCGCAGTAATTACCGGTGCCAGTCGCGGCATCGGAGCCGGTATCGCAGAAAAACTTGCTCAGGAAAAGTTCAATCTCGCTCTCTGTGCCCGGCAGGAGCAAAGTGCCGGTGATGCACAATGTGCAGCTCTGGAAGCAAAATATGGGATCAAAGCGGCATATTTCCGTTGCGATATATCCGATTCCGAAGCGCGCAAAGCCGCTTGCGCTGCGATCATTGAACGCTTCGGTAAAGTCGATCTTCTGGTAAACAACGCCGGTGTCGCTCCCAAAGTGCGCGCGGATATTCTGGAGATGACCGAAGAGAGTTACGATTTTGTCATGGGAATAAATCTCAAAGGCAGTTTCTTTTTTACCCAACTGTTTGCCCGTCACTTTGCGGAACAGCGCAGCGGCACCATCGTCAACATCGGCAGTTGTTCCGCCACGGTCGCCAGTGTCAGCCGGGGAGAATACTGCATGGCTAAAGCCGGTGTCGGCATGGCGACCAAACTGTGGGCGGTGCGGATGGCGGAGTTCGGCGTGAATGTTTATGAGATCCGCCCCGGCATCATCGAAACTGATATGACCAGTACGGTCAAAGGCAAGTACGACAAACTTATTTCCGAAGGCTTGACTTTGCAGCCGCGCTGGGGATATCCGGAAGATATCGCCAAAGTTGTGGCATCTCTGGCGCGCGGTGATTTTGCCTACTCCACCGGGCAGGTCATCAATATCGACGGTGGAATGAATGTAAGAAAACTTTGATACGATGAGTGGAAAGAAACGCATCCGGGGCATTGTTGCTCTCCTGACCGTCGTTGCGGCGGTTTATCTGGCATATTCGGCGCACACCGAAACTGTGAACGCCGGTATCCGTTCCCGGGATGTTTATATTCCACATCAGGCGGGCGGTTTCACTCCGATACAGCTTACCGGGACTCCGCGGCTGCTGGGCAGTATGTTCGATTCCCGCACCCCCGTTTACGGCATGTCCATCGGCGGCATGGTGCATCAGAAAGAGATCAACGGATTGAGTATCGCCGGAATGCACGCATTCACCCGCAAAAAAAGCGGCGTGAGCTTTTCCCTTATGGATGTCTGCAATGAGTCACGCGGATTGTCATTCTGCGCGGTGGGAGGAGCTGAACGCAATTACGGTGTCGCCACCGGATTGTGGAATCTGGCAGAACACAACACCGGGCTGCAGCTGGGTTTTGTCAATGAAGTCAAACCGGATGCGTTGATCGAAAACAACCTCAATCATAAAGTCAAACCGGAAGGTTTCGGTGTACAGGCAGGCGTTATCAACTACTCCGAGGGCAGGGGATTGCAATTCGGTTTATGGAACACCAACCCCAATGCCTGGTTGAAGCACTTCCCGTTTATAAATTTTGCATTTTAACCGTTTACTTTTTTTCTTATTTGCAAGGTCTTTTCATGCGTAAAGTCAACACTTTGATAATCGGCTCAGGTGCCGCCGGATTGGCGGCGGCTCTCCGCTTGAACGGAGAAGGAGTAAAAGATATCCTGCTCCTCTCCGAAGGATTGTCCCGGGGAACCTCCATCAATACCGGGAGCGATAAACAAACTTATTATAAACTCGGTATCTACGGCAAAGAACCCGATGCGCCGGGATTGCTGGCGCAAACCCTCTTTGACGGCGGTTCTGTCCACGGAGATATCGCGCTGATCGAAGCGACGCTTTCTTTGCGCTGTTTTATGAATCTTGCCAACTTGGGCGTGCCGTTTCCGACCGATGAATTCGGTCAATATATCGGTTACAAAACCGACCACGACCCCAAACGGCGCGCCACCAGTTGCGGTCCTTATACCTCTAAGGAGATGTGCCTTGCCTTGATAAAGGCGGTGAAAGCTGCCGGAGTGGAAATATGGGAAAACCGTACCGCCGGAGAACTGGTCTGCTGTGATGACCGCGTATGCGGTGTTGTGGCATTGAACAGCGATACCGGAGCATTGGAGAGTATTCTTGCGGAAAACGTTATCTTCGCCACCGGCGGTCCCGGCGGATTGTACGCGCAGAGTGTTTATCCCTGCGGTCACTCCGGCGCGATCGGGCTGGCTCTGGAAAAGGGCTGTTCTGCCCAGAATCTGCCGGAATCCCAGTTCGGCATGGCTTCGATCAAGTTCCGCTGGAACGTTTCCGGAACCTATATGCAAGTGCTTCCCCGCTTCATCTCCACTGCACCTGACGGCAGCGATCCGAAAGAGTTTCTCCGCGACCACTTCGGCGATGATATCGGGAAGATGAACTCCATGGTCTTTCTCAAAGGTTACCAGTGGCCGTTCGATGTCCGCAAGGCGGAAAATGGTTCTTCGGTGATCGACTTGCTGGTCCATCACGAAACGGCGGTCAGAAAACGCCGGGTGTTTCTGGATTACCGTTCCAATCCGGAAGGGTTGGATTTTTCCGCGCTGTCGCCGGAAGCGTACACTTATCTGGAACGTTCCGGGGCACTCTTCGGTACACCGCTGGAACGGTTGGAAAAGATGAACCCCGGCGCGATATCGCTTTATGCCGATCATCACATCGACTTGCATAGTGAGATGCTGGAAATCGCCGTATGCGCCCAGCACAACAACGGCGGCTTGACCGGTAATATCTGGTACGAATCACCCACCTTGAAAAGCCTTTTTCCGATCGGAGAAGTCAATGGTTCGCACGGTGTCACCCGCCCCGGCGGTTCCGCGCTCAACGCCGGACAGGTCGGCGCGTTCCGGGCGGCAGAATTCATCGCCCATTGCCGCAAAGAAAACAGTTTCGATATGGAGAAAGCTGAACGCGCCGCCGTGCAGGTAAAAAAACACTTGGAAAAATTTCTTTCCGGCAGCCGCGATGTACACGCCGACCGCCGGGAATTTCAGGAACGGATGACCCTTTATGCCGGACATCTGCGTGAACACTCCTCCGTCATGGAAGCTCTGGATGCGGCAAAAGCTCTCTTTTTTGCCGTGGAGCAGGGGGGGTATCCGGCAAAATTCGGAGCGCAGGCGTTGATGAACCGGCAGCTGGCATTTGCCCACTGGGGGTATCTGTCGGCGATCGCGTTTCAAATATCTTCCGGAACCGGCTCGCGCGGTTCGGCGGCAGTTCTGGATGAGAATGGAAATATCACCCCGGAAAATGAGAGTTTCCGGAAACAGATTTTGGAAACCCGCTTCGTCAACGGAGATTTTCACCACCGCTGGGTCCCGTGCCGTCCGCTGCCGGAAACCGACGGCTGGTTTGAAAATATCTGGGCGGATTACCGCAATGGAAATGTTTACAAAACTTCAGCAGGAGACAAGTGATTATGGCTGATTATCCTAAAATAACCTCATTTAAAAGTGCCGCTGAATTCCGCGCACATTTGAACAAATTGGAGCTGGATATCGACTTGGATGACCACATCCTCGATGCTTCATCTTCGCCGCTGGCGCAGAGCTGTCAGTGCTACGGCAAAACCGTCGGCAACCGCTGGGCGATCCTTCCGATGGAGGGATGGGATTGCCTGCCGGACGGTTCCCCCAGTGAACTCACCCGCCGCCGCTGGATGAATTTTGCCGGATCCGGAGCTAAACTGCTCTTCGGCTGTGAAGCGTGCGCCGTCACTCTGACCGGAAAAAGCAACACCCGGCAGATGATGATGACCAGAGAAAATCTTCCGGCATTCAAACAGCTTTATCAGGATATGATTTCCGCGCATGCCGCCAAATTCGGCACTGCCGATGATCTGCTTATCGGTTTGCAGCTGACCCACTCCGGACGTTACAGCCACCCGTTCGATGATGCCAAGCTGGAATCCGTGACCGCATATTCCCATCCTCTGCTGGACGAAAAGTTCCACTCCTCCAAAGATAACGTTGTCTCCGATGCCGAAGTGGAACGGATCATCGACTGCTTTGTAGAATCTGCCAAACTTGCCCATGAAGCAGGTTTCGACTTCGTTGACGTCAAGATGGCGCACGGCTATCTGGGGCATGAGTTCCTCAGTGCCTTTGACCGTCCGGGCAAATTCGGCGGAGATTTTGAAAACCGCACCCGCTTCTTCAGAGAGATCGTTGAACGCATCCGTACCGAAGTTCCGCAGATCGCCGTTGCCACCAGAATTTCGCTCTTTGACTGTATTCCCTTTGAACCCGGGCCCGGTCACGTCGGCATCCCGATGGAACGCAACGGTATCGGTGTCGGAAACTATCACTACGCTTTCGGCGGTGACGGAACCGGTTTGGGCTATGATTTGACGGAAACGGTCAAACTTATTGAAATGGCGAAAGATCTCGGCATTGAACTTATTTGTACCACGGCGTGCAGTCCCTACTACAATCCGCACTTCCAGCGACCGGCATATTATCCGGTTTCCGACGGATATCTGCCGCCGGAAGAACCGATCATCGGCGCGGCGCGCCAGCTCCGGGCGGTGGCAGAGGTGAAGAAGCACTTTGCCGGAACCAATATGCGCTTTATCACCTCCGGATGCACTTGTTTCCAGGAATATTTTGTTCAGGTCATGCAGAAGCAGATCCGGGATGACAAAGCCGATTTTGCCGGATATGGCAGACTGGTGCTCTCTTATCCCGATATTCCGGCGGTGACACTGGCGGGAAGAACGCTCGACCCGCGCCGCATCTGCCGCACCTTCGGTGATTGCACCACCGCGCCCCGGAACGGTTTGGTTTCCGGATGTTATCCGCTGGATTGCTTCTACAAACAGCATCCGTCATGCGCGGTGCTGAAAGAGTGTAAAGCAGCACTCCGGGCAAGAATGGCGAAAAATATAAAATAAAGATCCGATACCGTGGAGGAATGATGCCGAAAATAATTCGCCTTGCCCCGGAAACTCTTTCCGCTGCCGCAGAAGAAATAACCGCCGCTCTCCGCATCCCCGGCAGTGTGGCTCTGGTTCCGACGGAAACGGTATACGGTTTGATTTGCCGTGCCGGAGACCAGGCGGCGTGCAGCCGGATCTTCTCCTTGAAGGGCAGGGCGGGCTCCAAGCTGCTCGGCTGGTTTATCCGGGATGAGGAGATGGCAAAAAAGCACGGCATTATTTTGAACAGTTTATCTTCTGCGCTTATAAAAAAATACACTCCGGGTGCGTTGACCATCATTTCCCGGAAAGATGACGGTACGACACAGGGATTCCGGATACCGGATCACCCGTTGCTGCTGGATATCCTGAAACGTCTGAGAGAACCGCTGGTGCAGACCAGTGCCAACGCCTCCGGAATGGCGGATGCGGAATCCACGAAAGATGCCTTGAGGCAGCTCAACGGAGATGTGGATATCGCCGTCGACGGCGGAACGCTGGCACCGGGGAGCATGGGTTCCACTGTTGTCGATGCCACCGGAGAGGAGTTGAAGATACTCCGGCAGGGGAAACTGGCAATTCCGGTTCCTTTTAAATAAGCTGTACAAGGAAATAACGGCTTGCAAAAGTGCGTGATGTGTGTTATATTATTTGGTTGATTTATACACATGGGGAGTTTAATGTTGAAAAAGTTTTTGACAATATTTGTTTTATTATCCGTTGCGCTGTTGACGGCGGCGGAAAATGGACAAAACAGATCCCGTACTGCAAGGGAAAGTGAAGTATACTCCATTCTTGCCACCGTCAACGGCAGTGCGATCTCGCTGAAAGATGTTCTGCCTTTGACCCGGAATCAGGAGTATCAGGCATATGCCGCATTTTCCGGAAAGCGTTTGGAGGAGGAGATCCGCCGCATACGCCGTAAAGCCGTCGATGAACTTATCGACCGCAAACTTATCATCGCGGCATACAACAAGCAGAGCTACCGGATCGCTTCATCTGATATCGAACACGAACTTGACAGTGCTGCCGTCCGCATGGGGTGCCGTTCGCGGAATGAATTCCGCCGCAAACTCCGGGAGAACGATCTGGATATCGCTACTTTCCGCAAAGAACTCGAAGAGCGCATGATAATCCAGTTCATGCTCCACCGCCAGACCACCATCGCCGGAACGCCGACCCCGCAGGAAATTTATGTATATTACCAACAGCATAAAGATGAACTTTCCGGAATTGAAACCTATGATCTTGCCATGCTGAAAATAGACAACACCTCTATTGATGCAGTTCAGATCCAAAACGAGGTCACACAGACGCTTTCCGCCGCCCCGGAACGTTTCGCTGAACTTGTGCGCCGGTATGCCCCCGGCAGCGGTGACGGCAGGATCGGTTCGATCGAACCCGGCAAGATGCGCATAGAGTTTTCCACAGCCTTGAAAGAGCCGGTCGAAGGAAAAATTTACGGTCCGATAAAGCTCGATGAGGGCGTGGCATGGATAAAGCTGTTGAAACACAATAAAAAAGCCGATGTGGCTTTTGATCTGGTCCAGAAAAAGATCTGCCGGATATTGGAAGATGAACAACGCCGCAAGGTTATTGAAATTTACACCCGGGAGCTGCGGCGGGATGCGGTTTTGGAGTATTATTTTTGATTATATGCAGGAGATGAGTGAGCAATGAAACTTTATTGCGAAAGTTGCAAAAAGAAATTTACCATTGTTCCGGAGGAGGGGCAGGCAGAAACCGCCTGTACTCACTGCGGAGCAACGGTTCCGGTTCCGGCAGAAAGTGTCTGTCCCGGAGTAGTGTTGGGGGATTTTCAGATAAAGAGCTTTATCGCCAAAGGCGGCATGGGCGAAGTTTATCTTGCCCGGCAGTTGTCGCTTGACCGCGATGTGGCACTCAAAGTTTTACAGAACAAGCACTCCGGTGACAAAGAGTATGTCGAAAGCCTTTTCCGCGAAGCGCGGGCGGCGGCAAAAATCAATCACCCCAATGTGGTGCAGGCGTATGCCATCGGCGAAGAAGACGGAATATTTTATTTTGCCATGGAATTGGTGCGCGGCGATACATTCAAAGAGATACTCAAAGCCCGCGGCGGAAAACTGGAATTCAAAGAGGCAGCCAAAGTTATCCGCGACATTGCCCGCGCGCTCTCTGTCGCCTGGAAAGAGCAGAAACTGGTTCACCAGGATATCAAGCCGGATAACATAATGCTCGATTCCAGCGGCTTTGCCAAACTTGCCGATTTGGGACTGGCAAAAAATTCCAACTCTATCCAGAATGATGACGATTCCAACGAAGTTCTCGGAACGCCGCAATATATCAGCCCGGAACAGCTCACCGGTGTCCCGACCGATGTCCGCAGTGACATTTACAGTCTCGGAGCCACCTTCTACCAGTTCGTCACCGGCCGCTTTGCTTATATTGCGGAAAACATCAACGACCTGCCCCGGCTCCATGTAGAAGGCAATCTTGAACCGCCTAAAAACGTCAACCCGGAACTCCCCGATGCCATCAACGATATCATCGTCAAGATGATGGCACGTCAACCGGAGAACCGTTATCAGACCCCCGATGAGCTGATAACCGATCTGGAAAATTATATGCGTAATGCCGATGCTCCGGCACCGCAAGTTCAAGCCCCCGGCATCTCGCGCCCCGGAAAACCCGCTTCTCCCGGCGGAGTACCGGCAATGCGGCTTGGAGCACCCAAACCTGCCGCGTCTTCCCGTCCGGTCCCCGGGATGGTGAAGCCCGGAGCAAAGCCGGCGGCAACTGCTGCCACCCCCGGATTGTCTTTGAACAAACAACCGGGTGTTCCGACAGCAGCTAAACCGGGACTTCCCGCTGCAGCCAGACCGGCAGTTCCGGCATCGCCTGCTGTTCCCAAACCGGCAACTCCGGCATCGCCTGCTGTTCCCAAACCGGCAACTCCGGCATCACCTGCTGTTCCCAAACCGGCAACTCCGGCATCGCCTGCTGTTCCCAAACCGGCAGTCCCGGCTGTGCCTAAACCGGTAACTCCGGCGGCACCGGCACCGGTCGCCGTTCCCAAACCGGTCGCCGCCCCCAAACCGGTCGCCGCCACCGGCGATGTTTCAGTGAAAACCGCCGCAGACAACAGCAAACAGCCGGAAATCAAACAACCGGAAGTCAAAGCACCGAAAAACGGTGCTCCCAAAGTGAAAGGCGAAGATGCGACCGAAGAAAAGCGCACCGGTATTGTCGGCAGTATCTTTAAAAATTTCTTCCTTGTCATCGGTATTCTGTTGATACTGATCATCGCCTTCGTCGTCACAGTGGTCGTCTTGAAGAAGATGAATAAACTGCCCAAGTTCCTCACCCGCACGGAGCAGTTTATGAGCGATACGGCTGAAAAAGCCAAGGATAAAGCGGTCGAACTCTCAAAAGCTCAGGAGGCGGAAGTTGTCATCGGAGAAAAGACAATCGTTACCCGTCCGGAATATTTGCAGAAAGTTGCAGAACTCATCCAGCTCAGCAAGAGTGATGTTTCCGGCAAAACGCTTTTCCCGCAATTCGATGCCGCATATCCGATGCTTCGCGAGCCCCGCACTCCGGAAGAACAGGAGGCTTTGAACTGGCTGATGACGACCATTTGCGCCTCGGATGAAGAGTTGCGCTGTGTTCCCAGCCGCAATGAGCTGAGGGCAAAATACCGCAAGGCGCGGTTTAATGCCCGGGAAGCCATCCGCAAACAGAAAGCGGAAGAAGAACGCCGTATCCGCTTGCAGCGCCAGCAGGAGGAGGAGATAAAGAAAAAGAATGCTGAACTCGAAGTTCAACGCGCCGAAGCCGCCAAAGCTGCCCAGGTGCGCCTTGAGGAGTTCAAGAAAAACATTGCCGCCGAAGGCAGTAATGTCGCCGAAGCCGCGCTCAAGTCTGTTATTCAGAACAAGCCGGAACTCTTCGCCGAAGCCCGGACGGCTGCCAACAGCTTTATAAAATACTCCATCTGCGAAACGATGGAAGAAAAGAAGCTGCTCGACCGGTTGCAGACCTTTATCAAACTGCTCCCGGCAGAACTTAAGAAACTCAATCAGTACAAACAGCGTCTCGGAGCGATCTCTGCCCGCCACAACGTATATATCACCCTTGAGGATAGTGCGATGGCTCTGGTCCTGAGTATCCGTCCGGGGATCGTCACCTGCCAGCTGGATGATGGCGGCAAACGGACATTGATCGTTTCCGATCTGGAAGAGAAGTCCCGGACACTCTTCTGCACCAGCCTCAGCAAGCGATTCAAACAGCTCCCGGATGCGGCGTTTTACATTCCGCTGCTCGATATGTTCATCGACGATATCGCGCTCAAGGCGATCCCCAAGGGATTCTGGAAGACCTATTGGGACTTTATCGCTCCCGCGGTCAAAAAGTAACCTTGAAATGCATCGCAACGGGGGCTGTTGCAAAACCTCGTCTTGGAATAGTGATGCGAGGCGGTTGCCGCCGAGCGCGCGCTCCTGGACGAAGCGAACCGCCGGTCAACAGCCGGCGGACGCGCTGAAGAAATTCAGCGCGGGCGGAGGAAGCCGAGCA
>JAFVZN010000021.1 GCA_017508135.1 Lentisphaeria bacterium
CATCTTGCGATGGGAGTGTATTCCTGCTGGTGGTTGCCTTGCGCTTCTCGACCTGCGGTCTGCGATGCTCACGCTCGTCGGCGCGATGCGCCGCCGTCGAATCCACCTCCCACCACCATCTTGAAAACATGTTGTCGGAATACATTTTTCGACAAATAAAAATACGCTGTTTCAAAACTTGGTTTTGACAGCGTTTTTTCTTTGTCTCAGCGCGATGCGCCGCCGTCGAATCCACCTCCCACCACCATCTTGAGAACATGTTGTCGGAATACATTTTTCGACAAATAAAAATACGCTGTTTCAAAACTTGGTTTTGACAGCGTTTTTTCTTTGTCTCGGCGCGATGCGCCCCCATCTTATAATGGGAGTATATTCCTGCTGGTGGTTGCCTTGCGCTTCTCGACCTGCGGTCTGCGATGCTCACGCTCGTCGGCGCGATGCGCCGCCGTCGAATCCACATCCCACCTCCATCTTGAAAACATGTTGTCGGAATACACTTTTCGACAAATAAAAATACGCTGTTTCAAAACTTTGTTTTGACAGCGTTTTTTCTTTGTCTCAGCGCGATGCGCCCCCATCTTGCGATGGGAGTGTATTCCTGCAGACACCTCCGCAAGTATGATTTTTGTGGGACAGCCGCATTATTTTTCATTTTTTTCAAAATACGGCTTGACAAAACAAAAATCCATGTTATATTAGGTGCAATTTCGAAAAAAATACAGAAAATCAATTAAAGTTACATAAAAGGGGGAACTTCCATGCGTAAGCAAATTTTGCTTTTGACTTTGGCGAACAAAGAAGTTCTCCTTTGTTTTTGCGTGGCCTGATCATCGGCACACGCATCATCAGACGGGAGAATCTTCTTTCCGTCTTTTTTTCTCTATTTTCCCTGATTAAAAAAAAGACTCACGGCAAGCGGGATGAGCAGAAAAACAGGAGAGTTGTGTGCCTGTTTTACAGCATTGTCTTGCTCTGCTGTGTCCTGATTCGTAAAATAATCATGTCTTAACCCAAAACAAGTAAAGGAGAAACAACCATGACTCAAAGACACGATCACCACGAATGTCCACGTCGTCAAGTGCGTCTCTCCAATGTTCGCAACATTGGTATAATGGCTCACATTGACGCGGGAAAAACCACTCTCTCGGAGCGCATTCTCTTCTATTGCGGACGTATCCACAAGATCGGCGATACCCACGACGGTACCGCCACCATGGATTCCATGGCGCAGGAGCAGGCTCGCGGTATCACTATCGCCAGTGCAGCAACGACCTGTTTCTGGAAGGGGCACCGTATCAACATTATCGACACTCCCGGACACGTCGACTTCACTGCCGAAGTTGAACGCAGTCTGCGCGTCCTCGATGGTGCAGTCGCGGTCTTCTGTGCCGTGGGAAAAGTTCAGCCTCAAAGCGAAACCGTCTGGAACCAAGCCCGGAAATATGGCGTTCCGGTCATCGCGCTGGTCAATAAAATGGATCGTAACGGCGCAGATTTTCAAGGTGTGATCGATGATATCCGCAACAAGCTCGGAGCCAATCCGCTGCCGATTTATCTGCCCATCGGAAAAGAAGCTGATTTTGCCGGTCTGATCGACGTCATTTCCGGTAAAGCGATCTACTTCCATGCCAAAGACAACAGAACGGAAGAGGATATTCAAGCTCTCGATGCCGAACAGCAGAGTGAACGCGACGAAGCCTTCCGCTATCTGGTGGAAACACTTGCTGACGTTGATGAGCAGATCATGGAACTCTATCTGGAAGACCATGTCCCCTCGGAAGAAGATTTGCATGCCGCTATCCGCCGGGCAACTATCGCCGGAAAAGTCGTTCCCGTAACTGCGGCATCCGCGTTCAAGAACAAGGGTGTCCAGCCGTTGCTCGATTCGGTGACCAGATATCTGCCAAGTCCTATCGACGTCAGCGATATCAAAGGTATTGATCCGGATACCGGAAATGAAGTTTCCCGGCACGTCGGCGATATGCAGCCTTTCTGCGCCCTTGTGTTCAAAATCATGACCGACAAGGAAGTGGGAAAGCTCTACTATCTGCGTATCTACTCCGGCACGGCTGAACAGGGTATGACGGTTTACAATCCGCGTACCGGCAAAACTGAACGGCTGGGACGGCTGATCCAGATGCACGCTGCCAAACGGGAAAACCGGGATGAGATCTTCTCCGGTGACATCGCAGTAGCCATTGGTCTGCACGATGTTACCACGGGCGATACGCTCTGTCTGAAATCCAGTCCGATCGTCCTGGAGTCCATGACCTTCCCCGAACCGGTCATCTCGGTTGCCATCGAACCGCGAAGTGCTGCCGACCGTGACAAAATGACCAAAGGGCTGATCGCTCTGGCAGATGAAGATCCGACTTTCCGGGTCAAGACCGATGAAGAGACCGGAGAAACGATCATTTCCGGCATGGGAGAACTGCATCTTGAAGTCATCATCAGCCGTTTGAAGGATGATTTCAAGGTCGATGTCGATACGGGCGCGCCGCAGGTTGCTTACCGTGAAAGTATCAGCAACAGTGCCTCCTCCGACATGAAGTTTGTCCGTCAGAGCGGCGGGCGCGGTCAGTATGGCCACTGTGTCATCAATCTGATCCCGCTGCAGCGCGGTGCCGGTATCGTCATTGAAAACAAGGTAATCGGCGGCAATATCCCCAAAGAGTATATCAAGCCGATCGAAAGCGGTATCCGTGAAGCGGCGGCAAGCGGTGTGCTGGCGAACTTCCCGGTGGTGGACTTCAAAGTCGAGATCATCGACGGCAGTTATCATCCGGTCGACTCCAGTGAAATGGCGTTCAAGATCGCCGGTTCCATGGCGTTCAAGGATGCCGCCCGCAAGGCGGGGCCCGGACTTCTGGAACCGGTCATGAAACTTGAAGTTTCCACGCCGGAAGAGAATATGGGCGATCTGCTCGGCGATATCAACGGCCGGCGCGGAACGATCTCTTCGATGAACACCGGCAGCGATCATTCTTCCAGGATCATTGCCCACGTTCCGCTGGCGGAACTTTTCGGTTACGCCAAGAGTGTCCGGTCATACTCGCGCGGACGGGCGTTCTTCTCAATGGAATTCGCTCACTTCGCGAACGTCCCCAAGACTGTTCAGGAAAAAATCCTGAAATAGATCCTCACGGTGTGCGGCAGCTAAAACTGCCGCACGCCGTTTTCGCTCCGGAACATCCGGTTCACCTTTGCAGACGTACCCGGGCGGCAAAAGCTCCGTCATGGGTGGTATCGGGCAGAAGCAGCTGCGACTCTTCACAAATCAGCTCCGGATGCTGTTCACAAAGAGAGTCGATCAACGCCTGATTTTCGTCCGGTTCAATACTGCAGGTACTGAAGATGATGATTCCCCCCGGAGCGAGCAGTTTCAAAGCTCCGGCGGCAATGGTGCGCTGGACTTCGCAAATATCCTTGAGCGTGCGTTCATTGAAACGCCACAAAGCATCGGGGCGTTTGCGGAAAACTCCGGTGTTGGAACACGGCATATCGGCAAGAATAATATCATATTTCCCGTAAAGATTTTCGGGAGATGCGGTGATGACTTCGTAATCCCGCTTTCTCAGCATGAAGTTTTCCCGGGTACGCTCCTGACGGCGGGAACTTATATCTGCGGCAACGATGCGCGCTTCGGGAGCGCACGATTCGCCCAGCATCAAAGTTTTTCCTCCGGGAGCGGCACACAGATCAAGCACACGCTTCGCGCGGGGCGCATCGGCGGCGGCAAGGGAAACTGCAAACGAGGTCGCAGGGTCCTGGATATAATATCCTCCGGCTTTCAGCTCAGGGGAATTCAATACCGCCTCCGCCGGAGCTGAAGCAAAACGGAACCCGCCGTAAGCAGGCAGTTCCACGCTCCCCGGAACGGCATCAAATCCGGGCAATATCCGGTAACTGAACTCCGCTTCTGAAACAAACAACTTTGCCATACGGTCGAGCGTTGCACTGTCGAAACGTTTTCTCCACCGCCGCAAAATCGCGGACGGCAGCACCTCTGCCGCCGCAGGAGCGACCGGTAATTCCGTGCGTAAAAAGTTCCGCATCACCGCGTTGACAAACTTGTCAGCATGGAGCTTGCGCGCCGCATCGACCGCCACATTGACTGCCGATTCCGGGGCGATGCCGCTTTGAAAACGGCACTGTACAGCGGTGACAGTCAACAGTGTCATCACCTCCGGTGCCGGCGGACGGCTGATAAACTTTCTCAACACGCCTTCCACCACTTTGCGCTGACGGAAAAAGGTAAAGAGCAGATGTTCCGCCATGCGGCGGCAATCATCCGGCAAAGTTTCAACCGCATCGTCCAGCGTTACGCCGTTGCGGTCACACTCTCCGACGATACGGTAGACGGCGGCAAGAAGCCTTCCGGCAACACCGTTTTTCTTGAGAGGGGAATTATTCATCACCCAGATACCGTCCGGTTTCCAGATAGTTGACCAGATAATCTTTTACCGCATCCTCCAAAGTCATAATCTCGCGGTCATAACCCAGAGAGCGGAGTTTACCGATCTCAGCGCAGGTGTAATACTGGTAGCGGTCACGCAACGATTCCGGCATGTCGATATATTTGATGACCGGCTCTTTACCCAGCGCGGCAAAGGCGGCGTTGACCAGTTTGTTCCAGCTTTCAGCTTTGCCGCTGCCGATATTGAAAAGTCCGGCGGCGCGGGGGGTGTTGAAGAGAAACTCAACCATCGCCACCGCATCTTTCACATAGAGGAAGTCGCGCAGCTGTTCACCGTCGGCATACTCCGGCTTGTATGAACGGAAAAGTTCCATAACACCGGTCGCGGTGATCTGTTCCCAGCTCCGCAGGACAACGCTCCGCATATTCGCCTTGTGCCGTTCATTCGGACCGTAGACGTTGGAAAATTTGCATCCTACCAGCGAGTTGAGATAACCGCGCCGCTTCGCCCAGAGATCGAACATCTGCTTGCTGTAACCGTACATATTCAAAGGCCGGAGCGATTCGATGGTACTTTCATCATCGCGGTAACCGCAACTGCCGTCACCGTAGGTGGCACAGCTGGAGGCATAGACCATGCGGATGTTGCGGGCGACACAAAATTCGGCAAGCATGGCAGTGTAACGGAAGTTGTTTTCCACCAGATAGGTGCAATCGCGTTCAGTGGTTGCTGAACAGGCTCCGAAATGGATGACACCATCGATATTCGCCTGATTGAAGTCGCCGCGCAGAAATTTTTCCTGAAAAGCATCGCGTTCCAGATAATCATTGTAGCGCAGCGGAGCAAGATTCTTCCATTTATCCGTGGTATTGCCGAGATGGTCGACGATAAGGATATCATCGATCCCGGCACGATTGAGCTGCCACACCATTGAACTGCCGATAAGACCGGCACCGCCAGTTACTATAATCATATTCTATTCTCCTGAATCAAATACCATGCCGTATCTTCCGGCAGCGGCTGCACATGAAACCGTCCAGACCATAGACGAGAGCTTTTTCATCGCACTGCCGGAAAGTCACACATTCGCCTTCGTTGACGATAAGCTGTTCCGGCGAATTATCCGCGATGACCACTCCGGGACCGCGGAGGACCGTCAGTTCCACGACCGAGGAACTGTCCAGCACCAGATGATCGACTTCGACCATGGAGTTGCTGAACGCAAGCCCGATACCGACCCGGAACACCCCCCGGGTGATGCAGCGGTAGTACGCCGTACTGCCATGCACACTGGCAAGACAAACCCCGTCACCGCGCACTTCCGCAGCATAAAGTTCGCCGTCGATACTCACCTGATAACGCAGCGCAGTGGAACGGTCAAGGTTATGCAGAAAGAGGTCGTTCACGGCGAGCAGTTTATTCCCCTGAGCAGAAAGGGCGCAAAGTTTCGGAAGTTCCGTTTTTTTCAATTTGCCGGAAACAAAGAGAGAAAGGACCTTATCCGCTTCATGCGCCGGACAGGTCGGAGCTGTTGCCGCATCCCGGATGGCAAGTTTCGGCACGCCGGGGAAGTCACGTTCCGCACAGAGCAAGGCTCCGTCACCGCCGTAGGTGATGATGAGTTCCATGCCGGAATCAACTTCCTTCAAACCATAATTTCCCAGAATGGGGCGGATATCATCCAGATTTTTTCCCAATAACTTGATATTCATTCGGTAATGTCCAAATTTTTGTAAGACTCTGATATATGGACTTGTGACAACTTTTTACTGCCATATACAAAATATATCATCTTTTGTCTGTTTTGTCAATGCGGCATCGAAAATGTTGCCGTGATCGGCGGATGCAGGATGACATTCATTTTACGATCCCGCTTTTAGCCGCAACTGCATACATTATGGCAGCGGCGGCGTTGCCGACATTGATCGAAGCCTTTTCTCCCAGCATGGGCAGCGACACGATGGCATCCACGCTGTCCAAAGTATCCTCTGCAATTCCCAGAGCCTCATTCCCCAGAACCAGAACAAGAGGGAACTCATATTCCATCTCCCAGGCACCGTTTCCGCCGGGTTCAGCGGCGAGGATCATCCTGTACCCTTCGCTCCGGAGGGTCTCCACCGCCTCCAGTGAAGTTTCAAAATGGCGGCACTTCACCATCCGGTCAGCCCCCATCGCCGTTTTTTCCAACTTGGGATGGGGCGG
Source organism: Lentisphaeria bacterium (assembly GCA_017508135.1). Taxonomy (GTDB): domain Bacteria; phylum Verrucomicrobiota; class Lentisphaeria; order Victivallales; family Victivallaceae; genus UBA1784. The sequence goes on from JAFVZN010000021.1 coordinate 6,621, forward strand.
ACAGGGAGTGTAACCGCACGCGGCAATATCCGCCCCCAGCGCCTCGGCAATACGGAAAATGTTCCCGGTATTGTGGGCCCTGCGCAGGCGGTCAAGCACCAGTGTTACCTTGAAATTATCTCTTTCTATCTTTGTCATAACTATAAAGTAACGCTCCAAAGTGAATTTTACAAGTAAAAGGACTTGCCGGAATGCAATTTTGATAGTATAGTATATAGATGACATAAATTTTTTGTTGGATCAACAGAATAAAAACAAGGAAAATATTATGGCAAAGATTCATCCTACAAGTGTCGTTATGGACGGAGCTATCCTCGGTGATGGTGTCGAAATCGGTCCCCTCTGCTATGTGGGTCCCAATGTCAAGATCGGTGCCGGTACCCGGCTGATCGCCCAGTGCAACGTTGACGGTTACACCACCCTCGGCGAAAACAATATCCTGCACCCCTTCGCCGCCATCGGTCAGCCGGCACAGGATCACGCCGTGGAACCCGGTGCCGCCACCTATGTTGAGATCGGTGACCGCAACGTCTTCCGCGAAAGCACCACCGTCCACAGCGGAACCAAACCCGGAACCAAGACCATCATCGGTAACGACTGCCTCTTTATGGCGACCAGTCACGTTGCCCACAACTGCAAAGTCGGCAACCATGTCACCTATGTCAACGGAGCAGTGACCGGTGGTTATGCTGAGATCGAAGACAACGTCATCCTTTCCGGTCTGGTGGCGATCCATCAGTTCTGCCGCGTCGGACGTTTGACCATCATCTCCGGATTGTCTGCGTACTCCAAAGATGTTCCGCCGTTCATGATGGCAGAAGGCCGCAACGGCGGTGTCAAGATGATAAACAAGATCGGCTTGCAGCGCGCCGGATTCGATGAAGAAACCATCACCGTTATCAAGCACATGCACCGCATCTTCTTCCGCAGTGAACTCACGCTGAAAAACGCGCTGGAAAAGATCAAAACCGAACTTCCCCAGATCCCCGCAGTGCAGGAGTTTGTCAACTTCTGTGAAAACAGTCCGCGCGGCATCATCGGCGGCAAAGTCGCCGGTCACCGCAGCTAATTTTATTCGTAAGGAAATCCTATCATGTTGAACGCATTGGAAAAGAACAGCAAATTCAATCCCCGGCGCGGCCCTGTTGTCCTCGCCATTCTCGACGGTGTCGGCTTCGGTAAATATGCCGACGGCGATGCCGTGGTCAAAGCCAATATGCCCGTCTTCCGCGAACTGATGGCGAGTTGCCCGGTGACCAGACTCAAGGCGCACGGAACCGCCGTCGGAATGCCTTCGGATGCCGATATGGGCAACAGCGAAGTCGGTCACAACGCCATCGGTTCCGGCAGAGTATTCTCTCAGGGAGCAAAACTGGTCGGCGAAGCGGTCAGCTCCGGCAAGCTCTTTGAAGGCGAAGTGTGGAAGAAACTGATCGCCAACGTCAAAGAAAAAAATTCCGCTCTGCACCTCATCGGTCTGGTTTCTGACGGTAACGTTCACAGCCATATCGACCACCTCTTTGCGATGCTGGACAACGCCAGTGCCGCCGGAGTGAATACCGTCCGCGTCCACGCCCTCTTCGACGGCCGCGACGTGCCGGAAACCAGCGCGCTTGAATATCTTGACCCGCTGGAAGCCAAACTTGCGGAAATTTCCAAAACCGGTAAAGATTACCGTATCGCCTCCGGCGGCGGACGCATGGTCATCACCATGGACCGCTACGGTGCCGACTGGGATATGGTCAAACGGGGATGGGAGACCCACGTCCACGGCAATGGTGAATTTTTCGCCTCTGCCGGTGAAGCGGTCAAAACGCTCCGGGAACGCACCGGTGCCATCGACCAGGATCTGCCCGCATTCGTTATCAGTGATGACGGCAAAAATCCGGTCGGAGCGATGAAAGACGGAGATTCCGTCGTGCTGTTCAACTTCCGGGGCGACCGGGCGCTGGAGCTTACCGCCGCCTTTGAAAGCGGTGATGAATTCACCCAGTTCGATCGCGGTGTCCGTCCCGATGTGATGTATGCCGGTATGATGGAGTATGACGGTGATCTGCATGCGCCCAAACTTTATCTGGTCAATCCGCCGGAAATCACCGAAACCATGGACGAATATCTCTGCGCGACCAAAGTCAGACAGCTCGCCGTCAGCGAAACCCAGAAGTACGGTCACGTCACCTATTTCTTCAACGGCAACCGTTCCGGAAAATTCGATGAACTTTACGATGAATATATGGAGATCCGTTCCGATGTGGTCCCCTTTGAACAGCGTCCGTGGATGAAGTGCGCAGAGATCACCGATGCGGTGGTCGAAGCGATCGGTTCCAATAAATATCAGATGATCCGCCTCAACTTCCCCAACGGCGACATGGTCGGCCATACCGGAAACATGGAAGCGGTGCTGGTTTCAATGGAAGCACTCGATCTCTGCCTCGGCAGGATCAGAGAAGCGGTCAAGGCTGCCGGCGGTGTGCTGGTCATCTCCGCCGACCACGGTAACGCCGACGATATGCTCGAACATGACAAGAAAGGCAATGTCAAACTTGATGCCAACGGCGTTCCCGCCCGCAAGACCAGCCACTCGCTCAATCCGGTTCCCTGCATCATCTACGATCCGGAGAACAAGGGCGAATACTCCAATGAACTGGTTGAAGGTCTCGGCATCAGTTCACTGGCGGCGACCTGCATCGAACTGCTGGGCTATAAAGCTCCGGAAAACTACGACAAGAGCGTGTTGAACTGGAAATAAGCCTGTAACCGCCCCGGAACATCGGCTCCGGGGCGGCTGTATTTTATTATGAACACTCCAAAATCCTTACGCACCCACATCCTATTTGCCGGAAGAGTAAATTCCGGCAAGTCCACGCTGGTCAATCTGCTTGCCGGACAAAGTGTCGCCATCACTTCCCATGAACGCGGCACCACCACCGACGTTGTGGAAAAGACCATGGAACTGCGTCCGGCAGGTCCCGTTGTGCTGCTGGACAGTGCCGGGACCGATGATGATTCCACCCTCGGAACACTTCGGGTCGAACGAACCTTCAAAGTGATGAAGCGCGCCGATGTGCTGGTTATCGTAACCATCCCGGGAGCGTGGGGAGAACCGGAGCAGGAACTTCTTTCTGCGGCGGCGGAACAGAAGCTCCCGGTCATAACGGTGGTAAACAAAAGTGACACCGTTCCGGAAGAAGAGGTTTTTTCCGCCCTGCCGGAGAGCAAGCTCCCTCCGATCGCCGTAAGTGCAGTTGACACCTCGGTTGCCAACCGTGACCGTTTTGTGGAAAAGTTCACTTCCGCACTGCTTTCCGCCTTGCCGGAGGAACATTTTGCGGCGCAGGTACTGCTTCAGGATCTGGTTCCGGAAGACGGTCACGTTCTGATGATGGTTCCCATCGACTCACAGGCTCCCAAAGGACGTTTGATACTGCCGCAGGTGCAGGCGATACGGGATGCACTGGACGGCAACGCGGTCTGCACAGTTGCCAAAGAGAGCGCGTTTCCGGAAATATATTCCCGTTTCCACCGGCATCCGGATCTGGTCATCTGCGATTCGCAGGTGGTGAAAAAGATGATAGAAACCATTCCGGACGGCATCAAATGCACCACGTTTTCCATTCTGATGGCGCGGATGAAAGGCGACCTCGGTCAGCTTGCGTCCGGTGCCGCCGCCATCGCTTCGCTGAAAGAAAATGACCGGGTCCTTATCGCCGAAGCGTGTACCCATCACGCCGGATGCGAAGATATCGGCAGAGTGAAAATTCCAACTCTGCTCCAGAAAAAGTGCGGCTGCAAACTGAATTTTGATTTCTATTCCGGCAATGATTTTCCGGATGACCTCGCCAGTTACGCAATGGTCATCCATTGCGGCGGCTGTATGCTCAATCGCAAGACGATGCTCAACCGTCTGCACACCGTTGCCAATGCGGATGTGCCGGTGGTCAACTACGGGGTGTGTCTATCTTATTGCACCGGTGTGCTGAACAAGGTCCTTTCTCCGTTTAAAATATCCAGTGGAGAACCGAAAGATGCAATGGAACAAAATTGAAGAAAAGATCACCGCATTCTGTCTGGACCCGCAGAAAATTTTTCTGCTGGCACTGACGACAGCCATCTTCTGCACCGGATGTTACACGGTGTTTTTCACCGATATCTACCGGGATACTGCCGGAGTTTACGCGATGTACTCCCGGGAACTGGCACAGGGGAACTGTTTTGCCGGTATCGTGACCCGCGCTCCGATGCTGAATATCGTTCTGGCAGGGATGCTGGGCTTCTGCGGCATGGATACGATCGCCGCACTGTCACTGGTTTCCGGAGCATTTTACATCGCCGCACTGTTCCCGCTGCGGAAGCTGCTGCTGCGGAATCTGTCGCCGCTGGCGGCAGCATACGGTTGTCTGCTCTACGCAACAGCTCCCAAACTTATAAGATTTTCCTGCGCCGCACTGTTGGAATCATCGCGCAGCTTCTTTCTGCTGGGAGCGGTGCTGGGATTTCTCAATGTTTGCGAGAAGCCCGGAAGAAAGAACTGTTTACTCTTTGGAATATGCGCCGGTTTTCTGGCGGCATCCCGGGGTGAAGGTCTGCCGGTGGCGGTCGCACTGCTCCTTGGAGCATTCATCTACGGAAGATTGTTCTGCCGCACCGTTCCGTGGAAACGCCAGCTGGCGGCGTGCGGATTTGCCATCTTCTTCGCCATACTGGCAGTGATCCCGTTCTGCATGATGAACTACGCCAAAGCAGGATATTTTGTCACCGATATGCGGGTGATTTCGATCGCCGGGATCGCCAATTCCCAACTGCAAGCGGTCAAAGGCAATACCGCAACGCCGGTACAGACCTTCACCTCCAGTGAAGAGGGGAACCGGAACTGGGGAGAAAAGACGTTGAGCATCTTTTCCGGAATGTGGCGCGGCGGTTATGAATTGTACTGGGTACTGGCACTCACCGGCATCATCGTCACGGTAAAAAAGCGGTCATGGAAAAATGAGTATCTCCTCTTTGCAGGGGTGGCACTTATGAATATACTGATATATTTTGTCATCGTATCAAGTTACCGCTATTACATCTTTATGATACCGTTGTTCATGGAATTCACGGTCACGGGAGCAAAAACTCTTATTACGGCGGCGAAAAAATATCTTCCGGTCAAAGCAATGGTTCCGCTCTGCGCCGGATGCGCGGTCGTGCTGGTGCTTCAAGTCGCCAATGGCGTATCCAGAGCATTTGAGCGCAAATCCCGTCCGGAACAAGCGGTGGCAACGTGGATAGCCCGATATCACAAAGACAAAGGTCCCGGCGGCAGATTACGCTTACTGGCAATAAAACTGCCGGAAGTCGCCTACTGGAGCGATTCGATATGCGTCAACGGTTACGAAACGGAATACCAAAGACCTGATGAACGCTGTGACTTTGATCTCGGCGTGGTAAAGGTCAAGCATCTGCCGTTATTGAAAAACCGTTCCGACATAGAAATCATCCCCGGCACACCGTATCCCGACAAGATCATGGTGTTCAAGTTGAAGAAAAATCTTTGAAAGGAAGAATATGAGCTCTGAATTGACCATAGTTATCCCATGCTACAATGAGGAAGAGAATATACCGTTGTTTTTCCCGAAATTGATCGACTTCATAAAGAAGCACGACTTTGAAGTCATCGCCGTCAACGACGGTTCCTCCGACAATACAGTTTCCGAGCTGGAAAAGTTCAAGGATATCCCCGGATTCAAGGTGATTTCCCACAAGTGCAATCAAGGTTACGGCGGAGCCATCAAAACCGGATTGAAAGCCGCCCGGACAGAGTTCGCCATCACGATAGATTCCGACGGACAGCACCGGCTGGAAGATGTGCTTGAATGTTTTTCCTGCATAAAGAAGAAGAATGCCGATCTGATCGTCGGAGCCAGACAGAACAACCATTCCGGCTGGTACCGTTCGATAGGGAAGTGGGTGATCCGCACCTTTGCGGCAAGTTTGCTCAAACTGCCGATACGGGACCTCAACTCCGGAATGAAGTGTTACCGTATGGCAGAAGCCATAAACTATCTCGATCTCTGCCCCGACACCATGGCATTCAGCGATGTCATTCTGCTGCTCATGGTCAACGATGGAAAACTGGTGGCGGAAACACCGATCACTGTTGAAGCGCGTACCGCCGGAACAAGCACTATAAATGCCAGAACTGCGTTGGTGACCATCGCGGAGATCCTTAATCTGGCAATACTGCTGCGCCCGATCACCACGTTTTTCCGGCTGGGAATGATTTTCTTTCTCGCAGGTATCGGCTGGGGCATCTTCACTTATTCCCGGGCCCTGACGATCACGCCGGCAGCCATCATGGTGATAATCCTCGGGGTACTCTGTTTCATACTGGGTCTTCTGGGAGAACAGCTTTCGCAGATCCGTAAAAAATTGGCAAGGATACAGAAATGAGCGGATGCAAGTTGACAATGGTGTTGTGTGCCTATGGCGAAAATCCGTTTTTGAAAGAGGCGGCGGCATCACTTGCCGGGCAAACGGTTCCGGTGAATGTGATCGTGGCGACCAGCACCCCCTCTGAATATGTCGAATCGGTCGCCCGCGAACACGGTTTTGCTTACAGAATAAATCCGGAACGGGGCAAAGGCATCGGTCCGGACTGGGAATTTGCCGCCGGATGTGCGGAAACGGAGTATGTGACCATAGCCCATCAGGATGATATATATTTCCCGGAATATGCGGAGAATATTCTGAAAAGTTTTGAAAAATATCCGGATTCCCTCATGGTCTTCACCAACAGTTGCGACCGGGTCAAGGATAAGTTTTTGAAAGATCGCGGATATTTGAAAATAAAACGGCTGCTGCTTTGGCCGTATTACTTGAAAAAAAGTTGGAAACTTAAACTTATAAAGGCTGCCGCATATTCTTTCGGCAATGCAATATGCTGTCCTTCGGTGACTTACAATACACGACTCACAGGACCGTTAAAGTTCGACCGTTCATTTGCCAGCAATCTGGATTGGATGAAATGGCGGGAACTTGCCAATATGCGGGGAAGATTTACCTATGTCCGGGATATCCTCATGGCACACCGGATCGACGAAACGACTGCAACGAGTTCGCTTATTCAGGATAATCGCCGGTATGAAGAAGATCTGCGGATGTTCACTCTGATCTGGGGGAAAAGCATCGCCGCTTTTCTGATGAAGTTTTACTCCAAATCATACAAGATGGCAGAAACGGAGTGATATTGCCGGAGCGGGAGATCTCCTTTGCCGTCGCCTTGACTTACCACCTCCGGCTTGCCGCACACTGCATCCGCCGGTCGCGATCATGACCTTGTGCGATCTTTACAAAATTTGACAAAATTATTTTTTGAAAATCAGAAATTTCTCTGCGCAAACAGTGATAAAAAACACTGTTTTTGAAAAATCATGGGATATCTGTGAAAAATTATGGGATATCTGTGGGTTGGATATAAAAAAAACTTGTAATTTCAGCGATGTTGCAGTATATTTATTATCATGAATAAGTATGGAAAATATTTTGCGGCATCTGCCGCCGGTTTTTCCGTCTGCGAGATCGCAGGCGGTGCTTTGCGCTGCCCGGAATTGCTCAATTTGCTTACTCTGCTTCGACTGCGCGGTCGCGCCGCGCAATTACACTCACTGCGCTGAATGGATTCCGCCAGGTTTGAAAATCTCCTGCCCTCAGCGCAAAACAAAAAAGGTTTTCAGCAAAGATTTATCAGTTACAAATTTTAAATTTTAAATAAATGGATCGAAAAATGGAAAAATACCCGCAAATAGCTCCGATAAATGTCCCCGACAGGACGTGGCCGGATAAAGTCATAACCAAAGCGCCCGTCTGGGCAAGTGTTGACCTCCGCGACGGCAATCAGGCTCTGCCGGTTCCAATGAACCCGGCTCAGAAATTGGAATATTTCAATATGCTGCTTAATATCGGTTTCAAGGAGATCGAAGTAGCGTTCCCCTCTGCCAGTGAAGATGACTTCCGCTTCGTCCGCAATTTGATCGAGCAGAACCTCGTTCCTGATGACGTGCGTATCTCCGTGCTCACTCAGGCACGCAAGCATTTGATCGACCGCACCATCGAATCTCTGGTCGGCGTCAAGTCTGCCATCGCCCACTGCTATGTGGCGACCAGCGACCTCCACGGCAGATTTGTTTTCGGTCACAACCACGATGATGTGCTGAAAATGGCGGTGGAAGGCACCCGCATGGTGCGCGATGCCATTGCCGCACACAATCTGGAAAATGTGGTAACTTACGAATTTTCACCGGAAGAGTTCACCGACAGCGATCTGAACTTTGTCGTCGACCTCTGCTGCGCGGTCAAGGAAGAGTGGGGAAAATCCACTCCGGACAGCTTTATCCTCAACCTCCCCGCGACCGTGGAACGCCGCCCGCCCAACCAGTACGCGGATATGATCGAACTCTTCTGCCGTCAATATCCGTTTATGGATGAGACCCGGGTCAGCCTCCACTCCCACAACGATCAGGGCTGTGCCATCGCGGCAACAGAACTTGCCATCCTCGCCGGTGCCACCCGGGTGGAGGGAACGATCTTCGGTCACGGTGAACGTACCGGGAACCTCGACCTCTCCGTCCTCGCGCTGAACTTGAAGTCCCGCGGTGTCGATCCGGAACTGAACTTCTCCAATATGCCGGAGATCGTCCGCATCGTCGAACGCAACTCCGGTATCGAAGTCCACCCCCGTCATCCCTATGCCGGTGCGCTGGCGTTTACGGCGTTCTCCGGTTCCCATCAGGATGCCATCCGCAAGGGTCTGGAGAAGCGCAAGGATATCGGGGAATTTTTCCATCAGGGCTGGAAAGTACCCTACCTCCACATCGACCCGGCGGACGTGGGCAGACAGTATGAACGGCTCATCCGTATCAACAGCCAGTCCGGTAAAGGCGGCGTTGTCTACATTCTGGAAAATGAGTTCGGCATCTATCCGCCCAAGAGTATGCATCCGGAGATCGGCAGAGTCATTCAGCGTTACCTCGATGCCACCGGCGGCGAGATCGATTCCACGAAGCTGGAAAGCATCTTCCACGAGAGTTTTGTCAACGTTTCCGGCGCGTACAAAATGGAGAACTACCACCGCACCAGCAACGGTGAAGAATCCGCCGTCACCTTCGACTGGTATGTCAACGGCGAAAAGCATGAGCTCTCCGGAACCGGGAACGGTCCGCTGTCCGCAGTTGTCCACGCATTGAAGAACTCCGGTCTGATGCCGTTCTTCAAGCTGGAGGATTTCTCCGAACGCACCCGCGGCAGTGATGCTGATGCACACGCCATGGCGTTTGTCGGCATCCGCTGCAGTGAACGTACCGAACACGGTGAACTGGTTTACGGTGCCGGTGAAAACACCAACCTCGACCGGGCGGCGATCGCGGCATTGGTCTGCGCCCTCAACCGGGCGGTGATCCTCGGAGCTCATCCGCATCCGTAATCAACTCAAAGGAAGTTGACATTCCGGAAATATGAACAAGCGATTATCATTATTTCTGAAAATATTTCTTCCGCTGCTGGTCATAGTTGCGGCGGTGCATCTCTGCATCTTCTATGCCATGGGACGCCGTCCCGGGCGGAAGGTGGAAAAGGATGTTCCGCCGGTCGCCAACGCTGACCTCGATTCACTGCCGCCGCCGGCGGCAGTGGAACCGCAGATGATGCCCTCAACTCAGGATATTACCCCTCCGGCAGCGGCAGGTCCGTTGCCGGAGTATGATTTTTCCCGGCCGCTGCGCCTGCCGCCTGCCGTTCAACGCCTGAGCGTTCCGGGGAAAGGCGGCATCATCGTCGACCTCTCCTCCCGCCGGGTACTCTGGTCAAAGAATGCAAAAAAACCGCTTCCGGTGGCATCGCTTACCAAATTGATGACCGCCTTGCTGCTGATGGAAGATATCTCCTCCGGCAGAATAAAATTCACCACTCCGCTCCCCGTCACCTCCGCCGCGACCAGCGTGGAACGCAGTTGCGTACTCGGTATGCAGCGCGGCGAACGCTACATCATTGAAGAACTGGTCGCGGCAATGATGATAAACAGTCACAACGATGCCGCCGCCCAGCTGGCTGCGGCAGTTTCCGGTACCGTACCGGATTTCATCCGGAAGATGAATACCCGCGCCGGAGAACTCGGTCTGTACTCCGCAAAATTCAACAGCCCCAACGGTCTGCCGCAAGGCAAGGCAAGGCAGAACTCCGTTTGCAGTGTCAACGACATCACCAGGCTCTGCGAAAAACTCATGGCGTACCCCGAATTGATAAAATATTGCCGCATGAAAAGTAAAAAACTTCATACCGGCAAAGTCGTATACAGTCACAACCATTTGCTCGGTATCCGGCGGAGATCCCCGGAAGTTCCCGGTATTTTCGGTTTCAAAACCGGTTACACCGGCCGCGCCGGATTTTGTCTGGCATTCGGGGTAAAACGGCAGAACCGGGTGATCATCGGCTGCGTTGCCGGTTTTCCCAGTGCCAAAGACCGGGACAACTTCTGCCGCGCACTGATCGAATGGGCATACTCCATCAAAAGGTAATCCGCATATCATGGAAACTGAAAAATTACGCATTTGTCACGTCATAACCCGCATGATCGTCGGCGGCGCGCAGGAAAACACCCTGCTCACCATCAAAGGCCATCTTGCCAACGGTCACCATGTCGAACTTGCCACCGGTCCCTCTCCCGGGCGCGAAGGCAAACTTCTGGAAAATACCGGTATGCCGCAATTTCCCGTCGTCGAGTTCCCTGATATGGTGCGGGAAGTGTCGCCCATCCACGATATAAAGGCGTTTTTTGCGCTGAAAAAATATTTTAAAACCAACAAGTTTGATGTGGTCCACACCCACAGTTCCAAAGCCGGTATCATCGGACGGCTCGCCGCCCGTGCCGCCGGAGTTCCGGTAGTTGTCCACACTGTACACGGGCAGGCGTTCCATCCTTATCAAAGCAAGTGGAAAAACCTCCTGTTCATTGTTCTGGAACGTTTTGCCGCCAAATATTGCGACAAGATCTATGCCGTTGCGCAAGCGATGATCGACCAGTGTGTCGCCGCAAAAGTTGCCCCGCGCGACAAATATATGGTCGTTTACAGCGGCATGGACACCACCGCGTTTGCCAATGCCGTAAGAGAAGATGAACTGCGCCGCGAACTTGACATTCCGGAAAATGCCCGCACCATCGTCACCATCGCCCGTCTCTTCCACCAGAAAGGGTATGAATACGTTATTCCGGCAGCGGAAAAAGTTTTGCAGCAGATGCCGGACGTTCACTTTCTTTTTGTCGGCGACGGCCCGATGTACGATGAACTCAACGCGCATCTCAAAGCAAAAAATATCGACAAAAACTTCCACTTCGCCGGTCTGATACCGCCGAATGAGGTGTGCCGTTATCTGGCACAGGCGGATCTGCTCTGGCATTTGTCACTGCATGAAGGTCTGCCCCGCGCCGTGGTGCAGGCACTTGCCACCGGTATTCCGGCGATCGGCTTTGCCCTCGACGGCACACCGGAAGTCATCCTCAACGGCGAAACCGGTTATACGACCGCGGCAGAAGATATCGATGCGGTAACGGCGTACACGCTGGAACTTTTTTCCGACGAAGAAAAACGCCGCCGTTTCGGTTCCAGAGGCAGAGAGTTGGTTCTCCGTCAATTTGACTGGCAGTTGATGGCAGACATTCTCGAAGCGGAATTTTTGAAACTTTACGCTGAAAAAACCCAAAATAAAAAATAATTAAGGTATAAAAAATGAAAGCTCTCCTCTCAATTCTTGCGTGTACAACGGTACTTTTTCAACTTTGCGCCGCCGATATTTACGTTGATTATGAAAAAGGCAGTGCGAAAAATTCCGGTACAAAAGATGCACCGTTTGACCGTTTCGGCACCGCCATCAGAAAGGCAAAAGCCGGCGACACCATCTACATCCTCCCCAGTGCCAAACCCATCCGGGATACGCTCGTTGCCCGCAAAAAAAGAGGTACTGCGGATAAACCGATCATCATCGACGGTATGAACAATATCTTCCTCGGTACCGATCCGCTGGATGTAAAAAAATGGAAAGAGATCCGCCCCGGCTATTTCAGCCGCACCATGCGGCTCGGTACCAACATCTCCAACCGTTACTTTATGGTGCTCAACGGCAAACCGCACCGCATGGGACGCTTCAACAAAGCCCGGGGCAGCAAAGCCCACAAGACAGTTGACCAGCTCGCTCCCGGCGAATGGACCATCATCCGGAAGCAGCAGATCAAAGGACGTATCTACGAACAGGATTTCGTTATCCGTTTGCCCGAAGGTGTGAAAAACCTTGCCGAAGCAGGTTTTGAAGAACCCTCCCAGCGGAAAATTTCCGGTGTAAACATCGCCGATGGCTGCCACTACCTCACCTTCCGCAACATCATCGTCAAAAACTTCCTCAACGACGGTTACAACATCCACGGCAACTGCCGCAACATCCGTTTTGAAAACGTTGCCGCACTTTACTGCGGCGATGACGGTGTAAGTGCCCACGAAACCTCGCTTATCTATGTCAAAAACTTTATCGCGATCGGCTGTTCCACCGCCGCCTGCCACATCAACAAATCCGAAAACCATCACGAAAACGTTTACGCTGAACAAATCCTCGGCAGAGACCTCTTTTTCACGGAAGACACCACCAACACCTTTAAAAATGTCTGGATCAAAGCAGATTCCATCGGCGGATTCCGGCTGACCACCCGCAAAAATTCCGTGCAGAACTTCTCCATGGAGCACGCCCGCATCATCAACAGCAACCCCCATGCCTCCGCCCATGTCCTCAACGAAGGCAAACTCAACGCCGTATTTACCGATGTCAAGTTTGCCAACTATCGCAGTGTCGACAAGCTCTACACCGTCACCAAGGTCAAACCTGACGATATCGCCGGAGAGATCGAAGCGGCGCGCAAGAAGCTCTTTGCCCTCTTCAACGGGCAGATAGAGAAGGCTCTCGTACTCTGATTTCCGGAGAAAAAAGATGCGGCTCCTGTCAACAGCGATCACCACAGCCATAGCACTGGCGGCACTATCCGCCGGTGCGGTGGTCTATCTGCCGGGAACCCAGGGTAAAATGAGCCGCCCTATCGCCGTATCCGAATTGCCGGGCATCCGTCCAAAACCGCTGCATACCGAAAAGGTCGTTGTCAACGGAGTTTCCATGACACTGGAACTTTACCAGATGCAGACCACTCTCGGACAAGTCGTGCGCACGATAAAGCGCAGTTACCTTCCGGAACACCTCTCCGGAGGAGATGATTTTGTCAAGGCGGTCTTTAAAAAGGGCAACACCAAAGAACGCTGGCTCTTTGTGGCAACGCCGGAACGTCCGGTCACGGCGTTTTATCTTAAAACCGAAGGTGCCATCCCCCGTCCCGTCTGGCCGCCGGAACTCCCGCCGCTTCCCGCCGGTGCGCAGGCGGATATGGTAATGAATATACCGCGTTTGAATGCGGTGTACGGAGCGTTCAGCAACGGTACATCGGCATCCGGAGCTGATATGCTGGCATCCTACACCGCGCGCATGGCAAGCGCAGGCTGGTTCCATGCCGGAGCAGAACACTCCCCGGCGATACGCAACTCCGGGGAGGTCTATTTCCGCAACACGCCGGAGCGGCAGATACTCTGGATAAAGTTCAGCGATGACGGCAACGGCGCATTTTATTTAAAAAAGCAAAAATAATTCAGGAGATAATATTATGAAATCATCACTTTTCATCCTTTTTGCAGCCATATTTTCTTTGACGGTCCAGCTCCAGGCGGAAACCATCCGCTTCCGCTCCGGTCACGTCCTTGCGGCAGAGCTGACCACCCGCAAGATCAATATTTCCGGCATTCCGGCAGAGTTGCCCGTCAATATACCAGCCAAACCGGTATATGCGGTTCTCACGGTGAAACTCGACCGTTTCCGCTCCATATCCATCTTCGATTATACGCTGATCGCTTACGGGACGGAGTTCCCCTGTGTCGCCATCAACAGCGGCAGAGGTTTTGTCCACACCGATGCGCCGGTAACCTCCGAAGATGCGGTACAGCTGCTCTTTATCGCCGATGCGCTGACCGCCGGAAAAGCCAAGCTGGAAGAGAATGTTTTGCGCTGCAAACTTACTCCCGGCAAAGATCTGTTTGATGTCAAAGTGCCGTTTTCTTTTATCGGCAGTGATGCGCCGAAAACACCCGGAACCATCCCGGAGAGCGGCATCATCGTCATAAAAAAGCCGGAACCGCCCAAACCGGCAGCCGCTCCCGGTGCAGACCGGAAAAATGACAGCGGAAACACCTCCGATTCCGGAGCTGAAGAATGAATTATACTCCGGCACCGTTTTTGCCCACTTCTCAAGAAGAAATGGAGCGTCTCGGCTGGGATGAGCTGGATATCATCCTCATCACCGGCGATTGTTATGTGGATCACCCCTCGTTCGGGACCTCCATCATCGGCCGTTATCTGGAAAGTCTCGGCTACAAGGTCGGTATGATCGCACAGCCGGATTGGAAAGATCCCGCAAGTTTGCAGATCATGGGACAGCCCCGTATCGGTATCGGGGTTTCCAGCGGCAACATGGATTCCATGGTGAACATCTACACTGCCGGACGCCGGATGCGTCGCGATGATATGTTCAGCGAAGACGGAAAAACCGGCAACCGTCCGCCGCACGCCCTTCCGGTCTACTGCCAGCTGGCGCGCCGGGCGTTCCCCGGCAAACCCATTCTCGCAGGCGGTTTGGAAGCAAGTTTGCGCCGGGTGGCACATTACGACTACTGGCAGGATAAGATCCGCCCCTCCATGCTTGTGGATACGAAAGCGGATATTCTGGTTTACGGGATGGGAGAACGCCCTACGCCGGAGTGTTTCCGCCGCTTTGCCGCCGGGGAATCTCTCGCCGGGATACGGGGAACAGCACGGCTGCTCGGAAAAAAAGCCGCGCAGGAATTTGACCGTTCCGGATACATCGAACTGCCGAGTTACGAAGAGGTGTTGAGCAACAAAGATGCGCTGATGGAACAGACGAAGATCCAGGAAGCGAATATGAACTATTACAGTGCCACCGGAGTCATCCAGCAATATGGAGACCGGCTGCTTGTTATCGAACCTCCGGCAGAACCGCTGACACCGGCAGAACTTGACCACGTTCACGAACTGCCTTACGCCCGGAGACCCCACCCCAAATATAAGGGAAAGATACCGGCTTTTGAAAGTATAATCAATTCGATCCAGGTCGTGCGCGGCTGTCCCGGAGGTTGTGCGTTCTGCGGGTTGGTTTCCCACCAGGGGAGAACGGTGATGAGCCGCAGTACCGACTCAGTGGTAAGAGAAGCGAAAACCATCGCCGCCCGTCCCGGATTCAAGGGCATCATCAGTGATGTCGGAGGAGCCGCCGGAAACCTCTTCGGCAGCACTTATGACGTTGAACGCTGCAAAAAATGTAAAAGGGTAAGCTGCATATTCCCCAACCATTGCCCCGGTTATCATTGCGATGGGCAGGCGGTGGTACACATGCTGAGGATGCTGAGAAAACTTCCGCAAGTACGGAAACTTTACATCAACTCCGGGATCAGGCTTGACCTTGCGCTGCGCCAGCCGGAACTGTTGCGGGAGATCATCGCCCACCATGTTTCCGGACACATGAAGGTGGCACCGGAACATCTCGACCCCAAAGTGATGAAACTTATGAGAAAGGGTACGCCGGAAGAGTTTTACCGTTTTATGGATGAGTTCAACCGGATAACCAGAGAGTGCAAACTGGAGCAGTATATCATTCCGCTGTTTATCTCCAACTTCCCCGGCTGTACCGCCAAAGAGATGAAAACGGTCGATGACTTCCTCAACAAGCACCATTGGAGCTTGCAGCAGGTGCAGGATTACATACCGCTGCCGATGACGATGGGAGCCGCGATGTACTACACCGGAAAAGCTCCTGACGGAACTCCTATTGAAGTCAATCGTGGTCTGGCAGAACGCCGTCCCCAGATCGAAGTGCTGAAAAAACGCCGCACCCCCGTAAAGAAAAAACGGTAGTTGTCCACAGTTGTCCCATAAAAAATCCAACCGGCGGCATCTCGCTTGTTCCGCGAGATCACTGCCGACCGTAAAACGCCGACAGGCGTTCATAAGCCGCACAAGCGGCGCATCTCATCAACGTCTCCAACCACAGCCGGAACCTGTGCGCGCCGGGGAGGCGCGCGGCAAGTTGGCTCCGCGTTCAGCAACTTAAAAGCCCACTTTCGCCCGCGCCGAAAAATAAGCCGCGTAAGCGGCGCACATCACCACTACCCTGGTCGCCGTCAGGCGACACAAACTCCAGCCCAGCTCATAGGCGGTGATATCGCACAGCCGGGCGGGTTTTGCAAGCGAGAAGCGAGGGGAGTGGACTTGCGTCCTCGACCCGAGCGGCGAGCGCAGCAAGGCGCGCTCCGGCA
>JAFVZN010000022.1 GCA_017508135.1 Lentisphaeria bacterium
GGGAACGCTTCACCGGTTTGGAAGGACTGGCGATCGGTCTGGATCACTTCGGCGCCTCCGCTCCCTACAAAGTGCTGGCTGACAAGTTCGGCTTCACTCCGGAAGGCATCGTCGAACAGATCATGGATGCGTTCTGCGGCGACGAAGAAGATGCCGAAGGCGGCTGCTCCTGCGGATGCCACGGTCACTGCGGCGAATAATTTTCGCAGGATCAAATACCGGGAAAATTTTCAATATATCCGATGCCGGATATTGAATTTTCCCCGGTATCAGTTAAATTGAATAACTGATTTTTCGGTAATTCCGCCGGGGTGACAAACTCCGGCGGAATTTTTGCAGATAAACGCTTACTGGAGGAACTATCATGTCAGGAATTTTTAAAGCATACGATATCCGGGGCATCTTCCCCGCTGAACTCAATGAGGATATGGCGTATGCCATCGGCAGAGCATATATCGAATTCACCGGAGCGGAAAAGGTCGTGATCGGACGGGATATGCGCCCGCATTCAGCAGCTCTTTTCCGGGGATTGAGCAAAGGCATTATGGAACAGGGCGCCGACGTCATCGACATCGGATTGTGTTCAACTCCCCAAAGCTATTTTGCCAACGGCACACTGAAAGCTGACGGCAGCGTGATGATCACCGCCAGCCACAACCCCGGCGAATGGAACGGATTCAAACTCTGCCGCGCCGACGCGGTCCCCATTTCCGGCGTGACCGGCATCATGGATATCCAGAAGATCGTCGAAAACCGTTCATGGAGCACCCCGGCGCGTACCGGAACGCTTTCCACTTACGATATCGCTCCGGAATACGGCGCCTATCTGCGCAGCTTTGCCAAACTTGACCGCAAACTCAAAGTGGTGGTCGATTACGCCAACGCCATGGGGTTGTATGAAATTGCCGGGATCAAAGAGCTTTTCGACATCATCCCGCTCTATGACGAACTGGACGGAACCTTCCCCAACCACGAAGCCAATCCGCTGAAGCTCGACACCCTCGATGCCATCTGCGCCAAAGTCAAAGAAACTGGAGCCGACTTCGGTGCCGCCTTTGATGGAGACGCTGACCGGTGCGGTTTTATCGACGATCAGGGCAATGTCATACCGATGGATCTTTTTACCGCACTTATCGCGCAGGATATTCTGTCGCGCGGAAGTGCGACCATATTGTATGACTTGCGCAGCAGCCGCGCGGTTCCCGAATGTATCGAAGCCAACGGCGGCAAAGCGATCCGCAGCCGGGTCGGACACGCCTTCATCAAGGCGCAGATGCGGGAGAACGATGCCGTTTTTGCCGGGGAACTTTCCGGACATTACTACTTCAAACAGAATTTCACCGCCGAATCCCAGGGCTTGGCAATGATCATGCTTGCCAATTTGATCTGTGCCAAAAAACAGCCGGTACACACATTGGTCGCGCCGCTGCGGAAATATTTCTCCAGCGGCGAAGTCAATTCCAAAGTTGCCGATGTCGCCCCCATTCTCGCTGCGATCAAAGCGCGTTATACCGACGGCAATATGTTTGAACTGGACGGAATATCCGTCGAATATCCCCAATGGTGGTTCAATATCCGCGCCTCCAATACCGAACCGCTGCTCCGGCTGATCGTCGAAGCCGATTCCAAAGAGCTCATGGAAGCCAAACGCGATGAGCTTCTGGCAATCATCCGGGGGTAAGGTGCATGGAGGAACTTTTTGACATTTACGACGCGCAGGGCAACCATATCGGAACTGCCCCGCGCCGGTTGTGTCACGGCGATCCATCCTTGATCCACCGTACCGCACATGTGGTGGTCATTCACCCGGAAAACGGCTCTATCCTGCTTCAGAAACGGAATCTGAATAAAGACATCCAGCCCGGCAAATGGGATACCGCTGTCGGCGGACATCTCGCGTTGGGCGAAGATTTTGAAACCGGCGCCAGACGCGAACTTTATGAAGAACTCGGTATTGAAAATGCCGAACTCTTTCACATCTTCGATTCCACTATCCGCAACGATATCGAATCCGAAGATGTCCGGGTGTTCGGTGCATTCATCTCCGGTCCATTCACCTTCGACCCCGGCGAGATCGACGAAATCCGTTTCTGGAACCGCCGCGAACTCGAAGACCCGGAAAACCGGAAAAACTTTACTCCCAATTTAATAACTGAACTTGAACTTTTAAAACAAACCGGCAAATTTTATCCGCCGGAAAAACTGTGAGGTAACAATTTATGGTAGCTATTCTTATGGGCAGCAAAAGCGACCTCGATGTGGTACGCAACGCTTTTGATGTTCTCAACTCTTTCGGCGTACCCTTCACCGCCAGAATTCTTTCAGCGCACCGCACCCCGGTCGAAGCCGCCGATTTCGCGGACAACGCCGAAAAAAACGGTATCAAAGTCATCATCTGTGCCGCCGGTATGGCTGCCCATCTGGGCGGTGTCATCGCCGGACACACCACGCTTCCGGTAGTCGGCATCCCGATGGTTTCCGAACCCTTTAAAGCCGCTGATTCACTGCTTTCCGTCGTCCAGATGCCTCCCGGCATCCCGGTCGCCGCTGTCACCTGCGGCAAAGCCGGTGCCAAAAATGCCGCTCTCTATGCCATAAGCATTCTGGCGCTTTCCGATCCGGAACTTGCCGCCAAACTCAAAGACTTCCGCCAAAAACAGCGCGAACAAGTTCTGGAAGCCGACGCCGAACTCCAGGCTGAATTAGCAAGATAAGGCGGGACGTTCTCGCTTGCTGCTGCGGCGCCTTGCGGCGCTCGCCGCTCGGGTCGAGATATTATGAGAGACACAAGAGGTCTCTCATTTTTTTCTGTCTAAAAACAAAAAATGGTTTGCCTCTTGATAAAAACGGATTTATGTTAATCCAAGAACAACGAAGTTGCATAGTGCGCTTCAAAAATCAGGAGGACAAACCATGGATAATGTATCACAAAAACCGGAAAAAATCTACTTTGGCCTGGACATTTCTCAAAAAAATATTGAAATTTATGCATTGAAAGGCGAAAAAGGCGTATCTTTTGGGAAAATTACAAATACAAGGCAAGGATTAGTAGAATTTTTTAACAAACTCCCGTGGGCTTCTGAATCAATAGTCGTAGCTCTTGAAACCGGCACGCATTCAGCATGGATCAGCCATTTGCTTGAAGTTCACGGATATGAAGTTATTGTTGCTCATGCCCGTGATTTGGCGTTCATCTATAAAGGCGACAAAAAAAGTGATCGTATCGATGCCGAAAAATTAGCTCGCGTCGCCCGTGCAGACAAAAAACTGCTGCACCCGGTAAAATTGATGGATGTGAAACGGCAGGAAGATTTGCTCGCAATCAAAGCCCGTGATTTGCTGATAAAAGAAAGAACTTGTATCATCAACGCTATTCGCGGATTCTTGCGCAGTTTTGGAATTGATGACAC